>JAGODO010000347.1 GCA_017998165.1 Flavobacteriales bacterium
TGCAGGAACATGCCATCCTCCTCCCGCTCGAAGCGCAATGTGAAATTCTTGTCCAGCCCGCTGATGAGTTCGATCGGCGATTTGATGCGGCGGCCGAACATCGCAGCGCTCATGAAATGATCGCTGGTGAACACGAAGCGCATCAGGTCGGCGATGTCGTATCGGCTGCTGAAGAAACGGTCGGCCATGCGCGCCGCGAAGTCTTCGTCCACTTGCGGAGAAATGAACCAGCGGTAGATCTTGCGGGTGATGAAGACGGAGGTCTGCTTGTCCTCCAGCAGCATATCCAGGATGTCATCACCATCGAAGTTGCCCTTGCTGCCCCGGAAGGTCTTCTCGCCGAAGTCATGCTGGTGTTCACGGAAATGGAACTGTGCCGTTTCCAGCTTGAACGCCCATCCGGTGAAGGCCCGAGCGGCCTCGTGGATATCCTGCTCGGAATAGTGCCCACGCCCCAAGGTGAACAGTTCCATGAGCTCCCGGGCGAAATTCTCGTTCGGAGCGTCCTTCTTGTTGCGCTGGTTGTTGAGGTAGGCGAGCATGGCCGAAGAGCGGCTCACCTGCTTGAGCAGCGTACCGAGATCCCCCAAGGCGTGCTCGCGCAGAACGTTCAGGTATTGCTCCGTGCTATTGGACCAGTGGCTCCAGGCCACGAAATGCCCGTGCCAGAAGAGCGCCATTTTCTCCCGTAGACAGCCTTCCGTGGTGATGAGCCGCTGCCGCCATAGCCGGTTCAGCCTGCGCTGTGCCTCCCGACTGGCCTTGCGGTACTTGAATTGCGCCGTCGGCTTCATGACGTTGTAGCCGTCATCCGTCGTCGTCACATGTTCGGTCCTGATCGGTGTGAATGCCTTCGCAGAACTGAAAAGACCATCGACCAGCTCAGCGTACGACCTGGTGGCCCGGTCGCGCGTTTCGGCCGGCGTAAGGCCCATGCCCGCACGCCAGAAGAGGTGGTGTACGAGCCGTGTCGGGGTGGGAACCATCGAAGGGATCGCCTATCAGGACCAAAGATCGTTCCGAAGACCCCGGACCGGGAAGCGGATCGCAACGCTTTTCCACAGATGCGCGTATGAGGGGCCACTCTCCGGAAAACAACCTTCAACCGATGACCTGCCGGACCACTGCCTTCCCCGTTATCCTCGCCTCCTTCGTGGCCGCTGCGCTGAGCAGTGGCTGTGGGAACACCCTGATGAAGGACCGGGTGAAGGAAGGCGTGATCGAGTATGCCCTCACCTTCCCGGATTATGACCCCAATGGCCTGATGGCGGGGATGTTGCCGGAGAAGACCACCCTGTATTTCAACGAGGAGCAGCAAGTGGCCGACCTGAGCGCCGGCATGGGCGTGTTCCGCACGAGCATGATCGTGAACACCCCGGAACAGATCATGGACTACCACATGAGCGTGATGAGCAAGAAGCTCGTCAGCGAGCTCGGTCCGAGGGACCTGGTGCTGTTCAACAAGGAGTCTGCCGCACTGACCATTCTCTACACCTCCGCCATCGATACGATTGCGGGTTTCCCCTGTAAAAAGGCGGTCGCGGTCTACAACGGCATCGATCAACCGGAGGTGGAACTCTGGTACACGGACGCGATCCGCATGGACCGCCCCAATTGGTACGGCCCGTACACGGACATCCCCGGCGTATTGCTCCGCTACGAGATGGTCCAGTACGGCATGCGCATGAAGCTGGAAGCCACGTCCGTCACCCCTGGCCCCGTGGACGCATCGAAGTTCGAGTTGAAGGCCGATCACGACAAGGTGACCCCGGAGGTCCTGCACCACGAGTTGGCCGAGGTGCTGAGCACCTTCCAGAACTAGTCAAGCTACAAGGCCCAAGGCTCAAGCCCCAAGCCTCAAAACGCCACTTGGCGCTTGAGACTTGGAGCTTGAGCCTTGAAGCTTGAGACTTGAGGCTTGTTCCTCTCGCACGATCCCCTGTTCATAATCCCGGCCCCGTCCGGTCCGTTCTCCATGGTGGCTCCCGGAATTTCGCTGGGCCATCCGCGTACTGCGGAAGCTCAATCCCTTTCCAGCCTTGGCCACCAAGAAGAACCAGCTCCGCGATCCCGAACCAGAAGAGGTCGTTGATGTGGAGGAAGCCGCTCCCGTGAAGGAGCGCAAGCCGCGCAAGAAGAAGGAAAAGGAGGTCAAGGAAAGCCGCTTGGCGAAGTTCAAAGCCTTCATGGCCGACGAGCGCGTTCACAAGGTGGGCGGGCTCTTCCTCGTGCTCGGTTCCGTGTACCTGCTGGTGGCCTTCACCAGCTACCTCATCACTTGGCGCATCGACCAGGACCTGATGGCGCGGCCGTGGAACGAGATCTTCAGCCCGGGCGTGACGGTGGAGAACTGGCTGGGCAAGCTCGGTGCGCTGGTGAGCCACCAGTTCATCTACAAATGGTTCGGTGTGGCGGCCTTCGCGACCGTACTGTGGGCATTCCTCGGCGGGATGCGCATCGTGCTGGGCACCTGGCTGCTGCCGCGCAACAAGACCTTCCGCTGGACGCTGATGTCCCTGTTCTGGGTGCCTACGCTGCTGGGCTTCTTCTTCGCGCACAGCGAATACATGTTCCTCGGCGGCGGCATCGGCTACACGATCAACGCGCACCTGAGCAGCTGGCTCGGCGGTTTCGGTGCGGGCGCGCTGATCCTCTTCAGCGCCACGGCATTCGCCGTGTACACCTTCAATCCGTCGTTCACCTGGCTGGGGGATCTTTTCGCCCGCAAGGCCGAAGCGATCGTCGGCGATGAACCGGAGACCGAGGATCCGGAGGGCTGGGTAACGCCGAACAAGTTGAAGGAGAAGGTCGCGGCGGCCGTCTCAGCGGCCGCTGTACCGTTCACCACGGAATCAAAGCCAGCAGCAGGCCCGGCCTTCGAGGTAGAAACGCCCGTGGCCGAGGAAGAGGAAGCTGCCGACGCGAGTGAAGGCATCGAGTTGGAGGTGGAAGACATGGAGGATGAGGCGGAAGAAGAGACCGAAGGCGCGGAGATCGGACTTGAGTTGGAGACTGTCGGCGAACTGGCTCCCAGCGAACCCGTGGATCCCATCATTCCCGCCATTCCCATGAACGTGGGCGGCATGAGCGTGGCCGCGCCGGTGTCCGATGACGTGCTGACCGAAGCGCAGATCGAAGCGAAGCTGCAGGAGTTCGGCGAGTACGACCCGAAGCTCGACCTCAGCGACTACGAGCTGCCGCCGCTCGACCTGCTGGTGGACCACGGAAGCGGCGAACTCACCGTGACGAAAGAGGAACTCGAGGCGAACAAGAACCGCATCGTGGAGACCCTCTCCCACTACAACATCGGTATCGACAAGATCAAGGCGACGATCGGGCCGACGGTAACGCTGTACGAGATCATCCCGCAGGCGGGCGTGCGCATCAGCAAGATCAAGAACCTGGAGGACGACATCGCCTTGAGCCTCGCCGCGCTCGGCATCCGCATCATCGCGCCGATCCCCGGCAAGGGCACCATCGGCATCGAAGTGCCGAACAGCAAGCCGCAGGTGGTGGGCATGCGCGCGGTGATCGCCAGCGAGAAATTCCAGAACACGACGATGGACCTGCCCGTGGTACTGGGCAAAACGATCACCAACGAGACCTTCGTCACCGACCTGAGCAAGATGCCGCACCTGCTGATGGCGGGCGCGACCGGTCAGGGCAAGTCCGTCGGCTTGAACGCGATCCTCGTCTCGCTGCTGTACAAGAAGCA
>JAGODO010000348.1 GCA_017998165.1 Flavobacteriales bacterium
GCCGATGGCCAGGCCGGCGCCAAGGTTGTTATCCGCCTGGGAATCGATGATGGGCACGCCGATGGCCTCGCCATCGTCTTCACAGCCAACCTCACAACCATAGCCGTTCAGGCTGGCGCGGCAGCGGATCACCAGGATCGAATCGGCACCGTCCACATAGATGCCGGCGCTCGTGGCGTAGTTGCTCACGCAGCGGTTGACCCAGCACTCGCTGATGATGGTGTTGCGCACGTTGTCCAAGGCCGGATCGCCGCACACGCCGTAGCCGCCCGCCACGAGAATGCCGATGTTCGTGTTGTTGGTCACCATGCAGGTCCGGATGAGCGCGCCTGTGATGTTGCCGTCCAGGCTGAGCGCCTCGCTGTAGCCTGTATTGCAGGAATTCACCACGCAATTGTCCAGCACCAGGCTGGTGATGGCATTGGCAGCGGTACCGCCTTCACCGTAAACGATGATCGGTTGGGCGTTGTCGTCCGGACCCGGGATCGCTCCGGGCGAAGTGGTCCAATCGATGTTCTCCACGCGCACGTATTCCAAGGATATGTCGCTCACGCTGCCATCCGGTGTGCATCGGATCAGGATGCCCTGCGCATCAGCTACGGCCAGAGCGCTCAAACGCAGACCCTTGATCGTGATGTGGCTGACATCTTCGATCCTCAGCATGGTCGGACCGAGCGAGGGGTCTCCGTGGATCTCGACCTGTTCCTCCGCATATTCACCGAACCAGATGCGTTGCCCGGGCAGACCGGTCACGTTCATTACCAAGTGCTCGGTATAGTTGCCGCCACGGATGAACACACTGTCTCCCGGCTGTGCCAGGTCGAACGAATGTTGGATGGTGGCCCAAGCGGTGGCGAGGGTGAGGCCGTCGTTCGCATCATCACCGTCCGCACCGTCCACATAACGGTTCAAGCAGAACGCGGTCGGCGCGTTGATGAACAGCATCAGTGCGAAGAAGGTGCGTGCGTATCGCATGGAAGTCGCGTCGGGGACAAGACGTTGCGGGCGGAATGAGTTGCCCGATGCTCACTCCCTGTCCAACACGCGCGGGTCCACTTCCACGAACTGGTGCTGCGTGCCCCGGTCATAGCCCTTCATCCAGAGCTTGTCCCCGGCGCGTGCCCGCACCATCGTCATCGGGCAGAGCGTGAAGTCACCTTCCGGTCTGCCGATGGTCTTCTCTTTGGGCGCGCCACCCTTGGCGGGGATCATCGCGAGTTTCAATTGGCTCTTCTCGACCGGCGGTTTGTCCTTCTTCTTGCCGGTGGCGTCGGCGTAGCTGTTGTTGATCTCCATCAATCCGCCCGGCGTGTCATTGAAGGCGAGCAGCAAGCCTTCCGTCAACACCTTGAACGCCGGGCTGCCGTAGGATTCGCCTGCCGTGGTCATGAACGCGCGGTCCACGGTCTGTTGCCAGCGGATGCTGTCCGTGGCATCGAGCCAGGTGGCGCGGATGGCACCGTGCAGCGTACGGATCGCCGTGGCCTCGCCCATCTGTACCTGGAGGTCCTGGTCGCGGAAGCACTCGAGCAGTAGCGTGCCGCCCCAGGCGGGCATCAGTTCGATGATCTCGTTCGGGACCTTGGTCGCACGCGAGCCGGTGGGCTTCTTTCCGCTGCCGTCATCGGGCATGCCGAAGGTGGCGAGCTTGGTCTTGCGGATCGTGGGCACGCGCTGGTCCACTACGGCCGTCGCTTTCAGTTTGGCCATCGCGGTATCAATACTGACGACCGCGCCGGGAATACCGGTAAGCGCGCCGTAGCGCATGGCGACCAGGATCTTGCCGTTGTCCTTGGGCATCACCCGCGCGCTGGAGACGAAATCCTTGTCCAGCATCAGGTCCTTCATGCGCGTACCCTGGTCTTTCAGAACGGTGAGATGCGTCTCATGGCAGAGCTTGTCGCCTTGCCGCGCAACGTCGCCGCAGAAGAGGTAGGTGAGCAGGATGATGCGCCCGCTGTTGTCCAGCACGATCTCATGGATGTCGCTGTTCAGGTCCTCGAAAGGCAGTTCGATGGAACCGCTCCATTCCTTCTGGAAGGACCTGTCGAGGCAGGCGAACCAGAACTTCTTCAAGCCCTTCTCAGCGGTGGTATAGTAATTCACCAGAAAGTGTTCGCCATCCGGTGATGCGACGAGGCGGTCGCCTTGGTCGTACGATGCGCCACTGTCGAACAGGATCAGGTCGGGCAGGGTTTTGCGGCAGGTCGTGTTGCTGGGGTCGAATACGTTCGGGTGCTCGAACGTGGCCACGCGGTGGAAATCCTGGATCGCCAGCGCGCCCTCCGTATTCAAGCGTCCGATGCCGTAGTCGGCTGATTTCTTGGTGTTCGAAGCGAAGAGGATGTACAGTTTGTCATCCACCACGATGGACGAGGCGGCATCCCACTTCGCCCCATCGAAGGTCTGCTGGGTGAGCGCGAGTTCCTCACCCGGTTTCAGGTCCGAGCCGAGGCGAATGGCCTTGTAGCCGTTGCCTTCCATCATGAAGAGCACGGGCATGCCGTTCAGATCGGTGGTGGCATTGGCCACGAGCTGCACGTCGCCTTCGAGGCCTTTCAGGGTCTTTGTATAGCTGGCACCCGTGCGGATGGCGTCCTGGGCGAAGGTGATGGCGCTCGTGCCCACGAACAGGGAAAGAAGGAAGGATCTCATGTCGAAAGATGCGTACAGGTCGGTTACCGGCGATCGATGATGAAGCGCTTGGTGATGACCTGACCAGGGGAGCGGAGCAGATCCATCAGATAAACGCCTTCGGGCAGGCTGGAGAGATCGACGTTCCCGTTCTGCGCGATGCTCAACGAGCGCACTATGCGGCCATGCATGTCGGCGATGTTCACGGTCGCCGTCTCAGAGGAAGGCAGTGCGACCCCCAGCCGTTGGCCATTCAAGGGTGAAGGCCATTGGATCATCGGTTCCGTGAGCGCGTAACAGGAAATGGAAGTGCTTCCTCCTTGCACGGTGCACCCATCGTTCACGTTCGGGATCAGGCCCTCGGGGCAGAACATCAGGTTGCTGATCCAAAAGGGGCTCGCGCTGCACGGATGGGTCTGGCCGGCTGTGGTGGGCGTGCCTTGTGCGCGGAATTCAAGTACCGCGCTCGTTGTGCCGTTTCCGAAGGTGGCCGCGCGCTGTACCTCGGCGTTGACTACCAGTTCATCGCCGAGTCC
The DNA here is from genome assembly GCA_017998165.1 of Flavobacteriales bacterium. Lineage (GTDB taxonomy): Bacteria > Bacteroidota > Bacteroidia > Flavobacteriales_F > PHOS-HE28 > PHOS-HE28. The sequence goes on from JAGODO010000348.1 coordinate 3,171, forward strand.
CATGAGCATACCGGGCGAAATGTCCAGCGCTCCGTTCTCAGGTTCCATGGCCGTGACCTTCATGACATACTCCACGCCGCTCACCGGGCTCACCGGGAAGGTGAAGGTGTAATCCGCGCTTGGGTTGCAGCCACCATAGAAGGTCTGCGTGTAGAGCAGCATGTCCACCGGCTCGCCGACCGTCCAGTTCTGTGCGGTGGTGCCGAGGGTGCATGCGCTGGCGATGAGAAGGGTAGTGGTTCTGAGCATAAGGCGGTGGTTGGGAGGGTGAAGCTAATCGGTACACGCACGCGACCTTCCGGGCATCTACTTTCGCCGCGTGGCCTCAGCCATTCGCTCATCAACACATCTGCTGATCCGCTAATTGAACTCCCATGCGCACCATCCAATTCCGTGAGGCCTTGAACGAGGCGATGTCCGAAGAGATGCGCCGCGACCCGAACGTCTTCCTCATGGGCGAGGAGGTGGCCGAGTACGACGGTGCCTACAAGGTGAGCAAGGGCATGCTCGCGGAG
>JAGODO010000349.1 GCA_017998165.1 Flavobacteriales bacterium
CACGCCGCTCCCCACCGAAAGCCTGGGCGTGGGCCTCAGTGTGGTGCATGACCAGGTGGGCCCGGTGAACAATACGCTGGCCTTCGCGGACATCGCGTACCGCATCCGTGTAACGGACAGGTCGCGGCTGGCTTTCGGACTGAAGGCGGGCGTGGACCTCATGCAGCTGAAACTCGGCGGCCTTCAGAACGTGGACGCGAACGATCCGCTGTTCGGGCAGGACCTCACGGCGAAAGCGAGGCCCAATTTCGGGTTCGGTCTGTACTACTGGAACGCGAAGGGATACATCGGATTGAGCGTCCCCAAGCTGCTGGAGCACGACCGCTTCGAGACGGATGTGGCGAACACGGTGGTGAACGCGGTCCGCCAACGCCGGCACTATTTCCTCATCGGCGGGTACGTTTTCGATCTTGGTCGTGATGTCAGGTTCCGGCCGAGCTTCCTGGTGAAGGCGGTGGAAGGCGCGCCGATCTCACTGGACCTGTCGGCTATGTTCCTGTTGCGCGAAAAGCTCTGGCTCGGGGCCGCCTACCGGAACCGGGACGCGTTCAGCGCGCTGATCGCCTACCAGATCACCGACCAGTTCAAAGTGGGCTACGCGCACGACTTCACGACCACGACGCTCCGCAGTTACCACAGCGGCACCCACGAACTGATGCTGAGCTACGACCTGCGCTTCAACAAGGAGAAGACCCTTTCTCCGCGATACTTCTGAGAAATGCCCGCGCACGTTCCCCCTCACGAGCCGGCAGCAGGCAGTGGCAGTAGGCAGCGGCCTCTGCGCCCGCTACTGCCTGCTGCCACTGCCTGCTGCTTGCTCTTTGCGTTCTTGCCGCTGGCTTCTTCAGCCCAAAGCCGCTTCGTTGCTGCCGGTGACAAGGCCTACGAGAACCTGGCGTACGCCAAAGCCATCGTCAACTACGAACGCGCCGCGGAGAATGCGGTACCCGATTCGAGCTATGCGCGCAAGTTGGCGAAGAGCTACTTGAACGTTCGGGACTTCCATCAGGCCGAGGTGTGGTACGCCCGTGCGGTCGCGAAACCGGACGCGAAGCCGATCGACTGCTACGACTACGCACAGGCTCTTCGTGCGAACGGCAAGTACGGCGAAGCGGACAAGTGGCTGCGCACCTACGAGCTGAAGAACGCGTCGGACAGTCGTGGAAAGCGACAGGCCGATGCGAGCAGCTACGCGTCCCGGCTGCGCGAGCGCCCGGTGCCCGGATGTGTGGTGAAGGACCTCGCTTCGAACACGGAGCAGGCGGACATGGGCGTGGCGTACTACGGCGACCGGGCGGTCTTCGCGAGCTCGCGAACGCCTGATGTGACCGAATTCCGGAGACATACCTGGAACGGCCAACCTTTCCTGGACCTGTACAGCGCACCGGTGAATGGGGATGGCGACTTCGGCATGGCAACACCGGTCTCCGCGCTCAACACCAAGTACCACGAGAGCAACGCGTGCTTCTCGGCTGACACCGGCACGGTGTGGTTCACGCGCAACAATTTCTCCCAAGGCAAGAAGGGCAGGAACGGGGAGGGGGTGGTGAACCTGAAGATCTACGCGCGCACGCGCCAACTCGGCGAATGGACCAACGAGCAACCATTCCCCTTCAACAGTGACGCGTATTCGGTGGGCCATCCCTGCCTGAGCGCCGACGGCAACACGATGTACTTCACCAGTGACCGCCCGGGCGGTGCAGGCGGAACGGACATCTGGAGAACGGTGAAGACCGGCACGGCTTGGGGTACGCCTGTATGCCTGGGTGTTGAAGTGAACACGGAAGGGGATGAGATGTTCCCCTTCATCGGCAAGGACGGTACCTTCGCTTTCGCGAGCGATGGGCACGCGGGTCTTGGTGGGCTGGATATCATGATCGGGAAGATGCGCGCGGACGGCACGGTGATGGGCGTGAAGAACCCAGGTGCTCCGCTCAACAGTGGCCACGATGATTTCGCGCTCGTGCTGGACCACACCTTGTTGAAAGGCTACTTCACGAGCGACCGTCCCGGTGGAAAGGGTGGGGATGACATCTATGCCATGACCTTGGAGCATCCGCTGGGCAACAGCATGCGGGTGGAAGGCATCGCCTATGACCGTCGCTCCAAACAGCCCATGCCCAGCGCGACCGTTGAATTGAAGGACTCGCTGGGGAACGTGGTCGCCACAGCGGCAACGGGTCCGGACGGTTCATACACACTGGACCTGGAACCCGCCAAAGCGTATGGCCTGGCCGGAACGGTCGAGGGCTATCGGCCCGCCACGGCCGACTTCTCCAGTGGCCCGGAAGCGGACACGGTCTTCAAGCTCGATCTGCGTCTGGCCAAGTACGCCGATGTGACGGCTTGGATGCATGTGACCAACGCCCGGACGGGAGAACCCTTGGCCGAGGTGTCAGCGCAAGCCATTGATGTGCCCGGCGGCGGCCTGGAGGTGATCAAGGGCGGCACGGATGCCGCCGGTGACCTTCGCCAGAAGTTGGAGGGCCGGGCCATCGACGATTCGCTCGTCTTCCGTGTACGGCTCACCAAGCCGGGCTTCTTCCCGAAAAAAGGGCTCTTCCTCTATACGGTCGACCAGCGGGGCGAAGTGGCGATGCACCAGATCATGGACCTGGCGATGGAACCCATCGATATCGGGGCCGAGGTGGGCAAGGCCATCAGCATCAACCCCATCTATTTCAATAGCGGCAAGTGGGAGATCCGTCCGGATGCGGCGGCCGAGCTGGACAAGGTGGTGGCGGTGCTGAACGAGAACCCTGCCATGGAGATCGAATTGGGCAGCCATACGGACAGCCGCGGCAGCGACCGGGCGAACCTGACCCTGAGCGAAAAACGCGCGAAGAGCAGTGCGGCCTACGTCATCAGCAAAGGCATCGCAACGGGCCGCATCAAAGGCAAGGGCTACGGAGAAACGAAGCTGCTGAACGGGTGCGGGAACACCACGAAATGCACGGAAGAGGAACACCAGATGAACCGGCGCACGGAGTTCATCATCACCAAGATGTAGGGGAAGGAGGAGGAGGGACCAGGATGAAGGCGGCCGACGGGTCGCCTTCGTCGTTTTCGGGGCAGGACCATGACATCCACCGGGCCTGCCCCCTGTCAACCAGCTTGTTGAAGCTATTTCTGAACCCCCGTTTGTTGGATCGGGGCCGCGATCTATCTTCGCGCCCCGTTTCTCCGCCCGTGATGCGTTCCGCACAGGGGTAGCGTACCGGGCCGAACCGACAAAATCCCAGGACCACCGTGGCTTCCACGACCCATACCACTTCCATGGCCAACAAGGCCACCGTGCAGAAAGAATGGCTGCTGGTGGACGTCGAGAACGAGGTTCTCGGCCGCGTTGCCAGCAAGATCGCCATGCTCGTCCGTGGCAAGCACAAGCCAACGTTCACCCCGCATACCGACACTGGCGACCATGTCCTGGTGATCAACGCCGAGAAGGTCCGCCTTACCGGTGACAAGCTGGAGGACAAGGAGTACCAGCGCTACAGCCTGTACCCCGGAGGCCAGACCCGCGAGAAAGCGAAGAACCTGAAGGCCCGCAAGCCCCAGGCCCTTATCGAACTCGCCGTGAAAGGCATGCTCCCCAAGACCCGTCTGGGTGACGCACAGTTCGGTAACCTGCACGTAGTAGTGGGAAGCACCCACAAGCACGAGGCGCAGAAGCCCCGC
>JAGODO010000073.1 GCA_017998165.1 Flavobacteriales bacterium
CCGGCGCGCGGCCCTGAATACAGTCGGATCCTGGTCTGTTCCGACCGGATGCCGCCCGCCGACGAAGTGCTCCACGGTGAAATACCCGTGCTCCAGTTCAGAATGGATGCCGTTGCGAACGGTAACCGGTACTTCGGATCGGGCGATCCGTCCTACAGAACGGTCGTTCAGCCCTGAGTATCTTCCGATCCGCATGACCGGCTCGTCCTTTTGAGCGACCTGCTGGTATGGCAACCCGACATGCCCTACGTTCGTCTTCGACCGTTCGCCGACCATCATGGATGAGGTGTTGATCCCTTGGATACTCATGATCCACGCCGCAGCCGGCGGTGTGGCTCTGGGTGTGGCCCCCTTGGCCATGCTTGTCCACAAGGGCGGTGTCTGGCACAGGCGCTGGGGCAAGGTCTACTTCTTCAGCATGATCCTGGTGTGTGCAACGGCCATTTTCATGGCCATCGTTCACCCGCAGAATTTCTGGTTGCTCCTGGTCGCTGTTTTCAGTTTCCATCTCGTGGCGAGCGGCTACCGCTCCCTCTACCTCAAGAAGCTGCATGAAGGGCTGAAGCCGGCGGTAGTGGATCTTTGGCTGCACGGCATCGCCGGGCTTTTCAATGGGGGCTTGCTCATCTGGGGCCTCTCGCACATATTGATGGGGCACAAGGACACGAAGGCGATCCTCTTTTCCGTGTTCGGGCTCATCGGCAGCTTCATGGTTTTCGTCAACTTCCAGCGCTTCTACAAGCGCAAACACGACAAGCGTGAGTGGTTCTTCGGCCATATCTCTGGCATGCTGGGCGGTTACATCGCCACGGTGAGCGCCTTCAGTGCGGTGAACCTCACCATGATCCGGCCGGTATGGCTCCAATGGCTCTGGCCCACCCTGGTCGGCGTGCCCATCATCGCGCTCTGGTCGCGCTACTACCGCAAGCGTTTCGCCAAAGGCTCGCGTGTGCGCGACATCGCCGAAGTGCGGATCCGCTGAGGCAGGGCTGCCCGGAGTACTTGGCTCTTCCCGCTGCATAAGGAACGAGGATGGAAGTGGCGTGGTGCGTCGCGCACATCGCCCGGCCATTTCGACTGGGCTGTACATGCAAGTTCCGGAAGGCTCGTCAATGCTCAAATACTCGGGTCGGTCAGTCCCGCCAAGCCATCGCATGCCGCCACTGGGAGCGGGTTGACTTGCATGTACAGGCCAGTCATGATTTCTCGGAGAAGGGGCCGCCCCTCGGAAGCGACGGGGACCATGTGCGTATCCCCCCGGTCCCCAATGCCGAGTCGTCGAATGCGCATGCTCAGACTCTTTGCGCATCTTCACGCCTCGTTCGCCGACGCCCTTTGCGAACGCGCAACCCCCTTTCCGACCACCACGCCCGCGCCGGGCTTCGGCGCACAGAACATGGCACATCGGTTCCTTTCCCTCATCCTCCCGCTGGCTTTCCTGGCGGCCGCCTCCGGGCAGAAGACCTATCCCTACATCAGCGTTCCCGGCGACCCGATGGAAACGCGCATCTACACGCTGGACAACGGTCTCCAGGTATGGCTCAGCCGCAACACGGACGCACCGCGCGTACAGACCAACATCGCCGTGCGCGCCGGCAGCAAGAACGACCCCTCGGACGCCACGGGCCTGGCGCACTACCTGGAGCACATGCTCTTCAAGGGAACATCCAGGATCGCCACCAGCGACTGGGCCAAGGAGAGTGCGGTGCTCAAGGCGATCAGTGACCAGTACGAACTGCGCCGCACAACGACGGACGAGGCCAAGCGCGACGCCATCTATCAGGTGATCGACAGCCTGAGCACGGTGGCCGCCGCCCTCGCAGTGCCGAACGAGTACGACAAGATGATCAAGAGCATCGGTGCCCGAGGCACGAACGCCTACACGAGCACGGAGCGCACCGTGTACGTGAACGATGTGCCCAGCGATGAGCTGGAAAGGTGGATGATGATCGAATGCGAACGCATGCAGGAGTGCGTGCTGCGTCTCTTCCACACGGAGCTGGAAACGGTGTACGAGGAATTCAACCGCGGACAGGACAACGATGGTCGACAGGCGGCGCAGAAGCTCGATGCGCTGCTCTATCAGAACCATCCTTACGGAACACAGACCACCATCGGAACGGGCGAGCACCTGAAGAACCCCAGCATGGTGAAGATCCATGAGTTCTTCGACAATTGGTACAGGCCCAACAACATGGCCGTGATCCTCGCCGGGGATATCGACTACGACAAGACCATCGCCATGGTGGACAAGCATTTCGGCAAGTGGGTGAAGAAGGAGGTGCCGGGGTTCACGTTCAAACCGGAGGATCCCATCGTGGCCCCGGTTCAAGCGGATGTCTTCGGACCGGACCGTGAATGGGCAAGCCTCGCCTGGCGCTTCAATGGAACGAAGAGCGGGGATCCGCTGATGCTGGAACTGATCAGCGGCATCCTGAGCAACGGCAAGGCGGGATTGATCGACCTGAACCTGCTACAAGAACAGAAAGTGCTTGAGGCCCGTGTCTATTCCGGAGAGCAGACCGATTACAGCGAGTTCGGCATGCGCGTGGAACCGCGCGAAGGCCAGACGCTGGAGCAAGCGCGCGACCTGGTGCTCGGACAGCTCGAAGCGCTGAAGCGTGGCGAGTTCGAGGACTGGTTGATCGAAGCCGTCGTGAACGACAACAGGCAGCAGCAGATCCGCTTCTGGAACGAGAACAACAGCCTGCGCGCCTCCGCCATGACCGAAGCGTTCATTCTGCGCAAGGACTGGAAGAACACCGTGGACCAGTACGATCGCATGGCCAGGATCACCAAGGACCAGGTGGTGGCTTTCGCGAAGAAATGGCTGGGGAACAACTATGTCTGCGTCTTCAAGCGTACAGGCGAGAACAAGGACGCCCACAAGGTGACCAAGCCCAAGATCACCGCCATCGACATCAAGCGCGACGGCAAGAGCGCATGGCGTGCCGAGTGGGAAAAAACGCCAAGCGCCACGATGACCCCGGAGTTCGTGGACTTCAAGACCGCCATCGCCCGCAAGCCTTTGGCCAACGGCGTGGAACTCGCCTGCGTAAAGAACCCCACCAACGACCTCTTCAGCCTGCGCTACATACTGGACATGGGTACCAACCATGACCGCGAGCTGAAGGTGGCCATCGAATACCTGAACTACCTCGGAACGGACAAGTACAGCCCGGTGGACCTGAAGAAGGAACTGTTCAAGCTGGGTCTGGGCATCGATGTGTTCGCCAGTGACGATCGGTCGTACGTCACGCTCAGCGGATTGGAAAAGAACCTGGAGAAAGGCGTCGAGCTGCTGGAGCACGTGCTCGCGAACGCCCGGCCGAACGAGACGGCGCTTCCCGGACTGGTCGCCGACATCCGCAAGAACCGCCAGGACCAATTGAAGAACAAGGGCGCGCTGCTGAACAGCGGCCTCGGCAGCTACGCGCGATACGGACCGATAACACCCGTCAACGACATCCTCTCCACCGAGCAGCTTTCCGCATTGAAGGCGCAGGGGCTCGTGGACCGCATCCACGCGCTCACGAGCTATAAGCACAAGGTCTTCTACTACGGACGGAAGGGAGCCGATGAGATCGCCGCTCTGATGGCCGAGCACCACAAGACGCCAGCCTCGCTGAAGGACTACCCCGCTGAACGCAAGTATCCGGAGCTGCCCACCACCGCCAACAGCGTGCTCTTCGCCGAATACGACATGGTGCAGACCGAGATGGTGCTCAGCAGCAAGGCCGGTCCGTTCGATGTGGAGAAGCTGCCCTACGCTTCGCTCTTCAACGAGTATTTCGGCAGCGGCCTCAGCAGCATCGTCTTCCAGGAGATCCGGGAGGCGAAGGCATTGGCCTACGGTGCGAGCGCCAGCTACACCAGCCCCGCAAAGAAGGCGGACGCCCATTACGTCCGTGCGTTCATCGGCACGCAGGCCGATAAGCTCCCCGATGCCATCGATGCGATGCTGAAGCTTATGAACGACATGCCCATGGCCGAAGCCCAGTTCGAGGGGGCGAAGACCAGCGCGCTGAAGGTGATCGCCAGCACGCGCATCACCAAGGAGAACATCTACTGGCAATGGGACGCCGCACAGCGCCGTGGACTGGATCACGATGTGCGCAAGAACAACTACGAGCGCATTCCCAAGATCACCTTGCAGGACATGAAGACCTTCTTCGACAAGGAGATCAAGGGCAGGCCGTACACGTATTGTGTGATCGGAAAGGAAAGCGGCATGGACATGAAGGCATTGGAGAAGCTCGGACCCGTGCGGAAACTCAGCAAGAAGGAGCTCTTTGGTTACGACGAGGAAAAGTAGCGAGTGATGAGTGGTAAGTGGCGAGTGCCGCCTCCGACCAGCACTCGCCACTCACCACTCGGTACTCACCACTCGCGGTCATGAGATCCTGCGTTTTCACACTCGATGTAGAGGATTGGTTCCACATCCTCGACCTGCCCAGCACGCCGGAACTGGAAGTGTGGCCGACGCTACAGAGCGATGTGGTGAAGAACACGCGTCGCATGCTCGCCATTTTCCGTCAGCACGACGTGCGGTGTACGCTTTTCTTCCTGGCTTGGGTGACTGAGCGTTGGCCGGAGCTGGTGAAGGAGGCCGTCGCCGATGGCCACGAGATCGCCAGCCACGGCTATGCCCACGAGCTGGTCTATACCATCAGCGAGCAACGCTTCTACGACGACATCCGCAAGGCGAAAGACATCATCGAACGCGCAGGAGGGGTAGAGGTGAAGGGCTATCGGTGTCCCGGCTTCAGCGTTACCATGGAAACGCCCTGGTTCTTCGATCGGGTGCGCGAAGCCGGTTATCGTTATGACAGCAGCGTGTGGCCCGGAAGCCGCGGCCATGGCGGTCTGCCCAACGCACGGCCCGTTCCCCACATCATCACCACGAAGCACGGCGATCTCGTCGAGTTCCCCATTTCGATGGCGCGCACCGCAGGGCGGCAGATGTACTTCTTCGGAGGCGGTTACCTGCGCTTCTTCCCGTACGCGTTGATCGGACGCAAAGTGAAGGAGGTGCTCGCGGAGGACCGGCCTGCGGTGTTCTACCTGCATCCACGCGAGATCGATCCCGGGCAACCGCGCCTGCCGATGAGCGCCAAGCGCCGCTTCATGACCTACACCGGCATGCGTACCACCGAGCCCAAGCTGCACGCCCTCTTCCGCGACTTCAAGTTCACGACTTTCGCAAGGTTGATGGATGATATGCGTGAGTTGAAGAGTTAGCGAGCTGGAGAGTTGCAATGACGGCAACTCTCCAACTCGCCAACTCCCGATCCCATAGACCCGAACCAGTTGGCAGCCAAGGCACTCTTCCTCTACACCGAACTCGCTCCCTACGTCCTCGCCTGCCTGAAGGTGTTGGTGGAGAAGCACGACGTGGAGGTGCATCTCGTGCGGTGGCCTGTGAACGCGGAAGCCCCGTTCGAACTGGAGTTTCCGGGGAGGTTCAAGGTCTACGAGCGTACTGCGGTGGATGAGGAGAGCCTTGTGCGACTGGTGCAGGCGCTGAAGCCGGATATCGCCTTCGCCAGTGGCTGGGTGGACAAGGGATACCTGGCCGCCTGTCGCGAGATGCGCAAGCAGGGGAGACCCACCGTGATGTGCAGCGATACGGCCTGGCGCGGGGATGTGCGCCAGGTCGCCGCCGCGATCGCCGCGCGGTTCTGGATCAAGGGTACGTTCTCGCACGCGTGGGTCACGGGTGAAGCGCAAGCCAGCTACGCCGCCAAGCTGGGGTTCGCTGAAGAGACGGTCCGCAAGGGCTTCTATTCAGCGGATGTCGATCGGTTCGCACCACTGGCCCGGCAATTCGCGGCGCTCAGAGCATCGCAGTATCCGCACCGCTTTCTCTGTGTGGCGCGCTACATCCCCACCAAGGGCCATCAGTACCTGTGCGACGCGTTCGCCGAACTCTGCACGGCGGGCGAGGCGCGCGATTGGGAACTGTGGATCGCGGGAGCCGGTGAACTGCACGAGGAGGTCAAGAATTCACCTGGCGGGCGCCATCAACGCATCAAGCATCTTGGCTTCGTTCAGCCTGCAGGCATGCCCGAAGTATTGGTGCAGTGCGGGGTGTTCGTGCTGCCCAGCACCTACGAGCCTTGGGGCGTGGTCGTGCAAGAGCACGCCTGTGCAGGATTCCCGATGGTGTTGAGCACTGCCGTCGGTGCTGCGGAACGATTCCTGGTGGAAGGAGAGAACGGTCATCTTTTCACCGCCGGCGACAAGACTTCATTGAAGAGGGCATTGCTTGCCATGATCGCCCGGACCGATGAGGAACTTCGGAAGATGGGCGAACGAAGCGCCGAACTCGGTGTCCGATGGAACCAGACCGAGTGGGCTCGCACGGCCATGAGCTTTCTCACATGAGCAAGCCTCAGGTCCTGGTCTTCATCGGCTGGTACTCGCCCGGGTTCAAAGCCGGTGGCCCTGTGCGGAGCCTGGTGAACCTGGTGGACCATCTCCGTGACCGTATCGACTTCCACATCGTCACTTCGGACACGGACTATACGGAGTCAAGTCCGTACGCTGGGATCAGGTCCGATGTGTGGACCACGCTGCCGGGGGGCGAGCGCGTGTGGTACGCCTCGAAGAACGCGGCGAACTCCGACACTTGGAAACGTCTCCTGGATGAGCGCGCTTGGGATGCGGTCTACATCAACGGCATCTATGCCTGGGCCTTCAGCATCCTGCCGCTGTGGTTGCTGCGAGGATCACAGCAGAGGCGCATCGTGGCCGTGCGCGGCATGCTGGCCCATGGCATGATGAAGCATGGCGCGTTGAAAAAGCGCGTGTTCCTCGCGGTGATGCGCCTGCTCGGGTGCTACAAGGGCGTACGTTTCCAGGCCACCAATCCGGAGGAAGTCCAAGATGTGGAACGATGGATCTCGCCGCGTGCCGATGTGCGGGAAGTCCCGAACCTCGGGCGCAAGCTCGATGCGGAGGCCGCGCCTCAACGCGAGAAGCGACCTGGGGAGCTGCGCCTGATCAGTGTGGCGCGTATCGCCGTCGAGAAGAACACACTGTTCGCGATCGGGTGTTTGCAAGGGCTTTCCGGCGATATCACCTTCGACCTCTATGGACCCGTCTACGATCAGGCCTATTGGCAGCGCTGTCAACTGGCCATCGCCGCCCTTCCCACCAACATCAAGGTCAGCCACAGGGGCGTGATCGGGCCCGAAAAGGTGCCTGCCCTTTTCGCGGACTACCATGCGCTCTTCATGCCCAGCCAGGGAGAGAACTTCGGACATTCCATGGCTGAGGCGCTTGCGACCGGTCTCCCGCTCCTGATCAGCGATCGTACGCCTTGGAGAGGTTTGGAGGAGAAGCAGGCCGGTTGGGACCTGCCCTTGAACGATGCAGCGGCGTTCGCGTATGCGACAAGGCGGTTGGTGGCTGCCGACCGCGTCCAGTACGATCGCTGGAGCAACGGAGCCTTCGCGATGGGCAAACGATATTTGAGCGATCCTGAGACCGTGGAACGAAGCCTTGCCCTGTTCACCCGATGAGCACTGAGCGGACGCGCGTCGATCTCTCCCGCTTCAACAACGCCGACTTCCCCAAAGGGGCAGGCGCGGTGAAGATGACCCTGTGGTATTTCACCAATGCGCTGTTCTTCCAGAATCCCTGCTTCCCGTTCCGCGGTGTGAAGCCGGGTCTGCTGCGCCTGTTCGGTGCGCGGGTGGGGAAGGGCGTCGTGATCCATCCGGGGGTCAACATCAAGTACCCGTGGAAACTCGTCATCGGCGATCATTGCTGGATCGGCCAACGCGCTTGGCTCGATAACATCGACCATCTCACATTGGGCAACAACGTGGTGATCTCCCAGGGCGGCATGATCATCCAGGGCAGCCACAACTACAAGAAAGCGGACTATCCCACGATGAGCGGCCCGGTAACGCTGGAGGACGGCAGTTGGGTGGGAGCGGGGGCCATGGTGATGCTTGGCGTGACGCTCAGAAGCCACAGTGTGCTTTCCGCCGGCAGCGTGGCCACGAAGGACCTGGAGCCGTATATGATCTATCAAGGCAACCCCGCGATGCCGGTGCGTGAGCGGATCATCGAGGCGTGAAGGTTTCCGTCATCACCATCTGCTACAACGCCGCCGAGCATATCGACGAAACGATACGCAGCGTGGTGATGCAGGACCATGATGACATCGAGCACATCGTGATCGACGGCGGGAGCACGGACGGCACGCGACAACGCATCGAGCGCTACAAGGAAGTGATCGCGCACTTCGCCAGCGAAAAGGACAAGGGCGTTTATGATGCCATGAACAAGGGGCTGCGTGTCGCCACAGGTGAGGTCATCGCTTTCGTGAACGCGGGCGACATGATCGCGCATCGCAGTTGCATCTCGGAAATGGCCGCGGAGTTCGCGAAGGGCGATGCGGACGCGATCTACGGTGATGCCTACATGGTGGACCCGCACGATGTGAAAAAGGTGAGGCGGTTCTGGAAGGGAGGGGCCTACGACCGCGAAAAGTTCCGTTCGGGGTGGATGCCGCCCCACCTGGGCACCTACATCCGCAAGGAGGTGTACGACCGTTTCGGCCACTTCCGCGATGATCTCAAGGTGAGCGCTGACTACGAGCTCATGTTCCGCTTCATGTACAAGCATCGGATCCGCGTGCGCTACGTACCCAAGGTACTCGTGCGGTTCCGGCTGGGTGGGGTAAGTAATCGCTCATTGGCGCACATATGGAGGGCCAATCTCGAGGTCTACAAAGCTTGGAAGCTGAACGATGAGCCGGTGAGTGTTCTCATCATCGTGGCCAAGCCGCTACGGAAGATCGCCCAGTTCTTCCGGCGATGATCGGCCGGTCGTTCACCGACCGGACACAGCGATGCGCCGTAGGATCCTCATGGATCCTGATCTGGACGGACCGTCCTCCGCTACGATGTCGCCCAGACCCCTGGTCCGGGCCCGATCAAGGCAGCTGCTGCGTGCGCACGACGTTCGGGGTGGTACTTCCCACCACCAGCAGCACGGGGTCGCGGTCGTTGCCGGTGCCCGTGTACTTGGTCACGTTCTCCATGTTCACGTCCTCCCGGAAGTACCCGCTCACCGTGCTGTTCGGGGTGGTGCTGCCCACCTTGACCAGAATGGGGTCACGATCGTTGCCCGCGCCCGTGTACTTCACTGAACCATCACCGTTCGTGTCTCCGCACCACAGCGCGCGCCGCGTGGTGTTCACGGTAGCGGTAGGGTCGGTGCCGTAGAGGCCCGTGCTTGTCTGTGTGAAGTCGATCGTCACCGCGCCCGCGCAGGGCAGCACGCTCGCGGAACCCATGGCCCCCAAGTGGTTCCTGTGGCGTACCGAGATCTTGCAATCCTTCATCGGGAACACCAGCTGTGGAGCGCTGTTGGCGTTGGCGATCACGTCCCCATCGCGCTGCAGCAGGAGCGCATACTTCGCCAAGGGTATGTTCGTCACCCCGTTGCGCAGTTCGACGTAGACCCAGTCCACCACCCGGTCATTGCCCGTCAGTGAGTTCAGGAACGTCTGAGACACCGCCGCCAGGCCGTTCGTGATATCCACACCCAACGCCGTGTAAGGTTGAGCGAGCGGGATCGATCCGGATGGCGGCTCGTTCATGATCATCGTCGTTGTGTTCAGCGGGCCCTGCAGCGCCATCTTCAGATTCAATGTGGTGGCGGGCGTTTGGGTGAAGAATCTGCGGCCGGGGCTCCAAGCGCTTTGGATCGTGCTGTTCTTCGAGCGGATACGCCACCAATACTCCTTGCAGGTGGTGCCGACGTAGTTGAACTGGGTCGTTGTTCCCGAGGTGATCGAATAAGGCTGAACGGCAAGGTTGAAGTAGGAGTTCTCCGAGACTTCGATGTCGTATCCCGTCGCCGTGGCGACCGTATTCCACGTCAACGATGTGCCTGCGGGATTGCAGTTGCCCGTATTGTGTGCCGGAAGTACCTGTTGAGGCACGAGCAGTGCCGATGTCGAGGTCGTGAAGCTGTAGGATCCCTGATACACGTCCCAACTGTTGTAGCTCACTCGGAAGCCCCAGTAGTAGGTGACGTTCGGCGTTGTGAACACCCCCGGTACATCAACGATCGGAGAGGCGCTCGGCTGGCTCAGGGTGTACACCCAGAACTGGGGGGCGGTGACGTCCGGGGATGAAGAGACACAGAATTGCCACGTGGGGGATTGTGAAGGACTGCTGAAGGTGATGGTGCCCGGTTGCACGAGCACACCGCCCGATGGGCTTTGTGCGAAAGCCGGAGCGGAGAGCAGGGAGAGGACAATGGCGATCGCTCGCATGTGCGAGCGGCCGGCGATGCGAAGAGTGTTCATGGCTGTGAGTATATGAGACCCTGAAAGTAGGGATCCGCCGGCGACTTCGGTGTTTGCCGGGGCCGATCATTGGCCGGCGCGCGGTGTCGCCGCCGTGGGCTACCTTTTCGCGCCATGGAGAACCGTAGGGGAGGTCGTGCCGATCAGTGGTCTGGTCGTATCGCCGCGTTCGCCGCCTGGCAATTCTCAGCGGTCGTGTGCGTGGGCCAGATGTGGCCCGAAACGAGGATAGATGCACCGGTGGATGTGACAGCAGGCGGCCGGTTCGGGGCCGCCATGGCCATGCAGGGGGATTGGCTGTTGGTGGGCGCGCCCGGGACGAATGATGGAGTGCCCGGCTCCGGGGCCGCATACCTGTACAACCGGTATGAGGGAGGGGAGAATGCCTGGGGACTTGTGAAGAAGTTGGAGCCGCCGGATCCCGCTGGTGGTGCCGCTTTCGGCAAAGCGGTCCTGCTCGATGGTGACCGGGCGTACGTTTCGGCACCCGGAGAACCCTGGCTCGTGCTGCCTGTGGGGGCCGTCCATGTGTTCGAACGGCACATGGGAGGCGTTGACAACTGGGGACACAAACAACGCATCGTGCCCGACACCGTGCAGCCCGGTCTCGCGTTCGGTACGTTCATCGCGGTGGATCATGACCTCTTGATCGTGAACGCTCCCGGGTACGACGAGTCGACCGGAGATGGATCCCCGGGCCTCGGGGCGCTCATCGGGTTCGTGCGGGACACTTCGTCCGTGCTGCATGAAACACGCTTCGCCCGGGGAGATGCGCTGGTCGATCAAGTGAGCGTGCGGCCCTGCGTGAACTCGTGGTTGACCGTTTTCGGGGACCAGGTCGTTCATGCCAGCTACTTCGGGGCCCTGTCCGTTCCAGCCCAGCCGTTCGCCGATCCTGGCGCACCCTTCGGCCCACTCGTGGACCAACCATTGCCCGTTGGTGCGGGCATGCCGGATGTTCCCATCCATTTCGCTCGCGGTGCCAGCGATGAACAGCACCTTTTGCTCGGGGTACGGAACTACTCGGCCAAAGCCCCGCGGCTTGTTTCCTACATCGCGGACGGTAATGGGGGGCTCATCCCCGATGGTGTCATACACCCGCCGGACACCTTGGTTTCGCTCACATGGTGGCATTGGGGCGATGCCATCGATATCGAGGGGCCGCTCGTTGCGGTCGGGGCCTATGGCGATGAGACGTTTACACCGCTCGGTCGCGTGGATGTCTTCAGGCGCGATACCGACGCGCCGTTCGCTTGGGCGAACTATGGGAGCCTTTATCCCTCCTCAGCGAACACCGGGGACCAGTTCGGGCGCAGCGTTGCGCTGGCCGAGGGCAACGTGGGTGTGGGCGCTCCTGGCTGTGGTCCAAATGATGCAGGGACGGTCTTCGTGTTCAGGGATCCCGATGTGGGCATCCGGACACCGCCATCCCCACGCTCTTTCCGCGTTTTTCCGAATCCGGTCATGCAAGGCACGGCTCTGATGCATGTGGATGGCACCGGGGATATCGGTCCCGTTTCTTTCCGTATTGATACCGAAGAGGGAAGGATGGTACGCGATGGTATGTTGGGTGCTGATGCCATGGTCGAGCTTCCCCGGCTCGATCCCGGGGTCTATGTCATCACGGTCCCTGGTGAACAACGCCGCCCGCCACACGCGGCCCGATTCGTGGTCTTGCCATGAAGCACTTGTCCTCCCGTACCCGCGCGCTGTGCTTCACCTGTTGCACCGCGCTGGTCTTTGTGTACGGCCGGACGATGGCTCAGCCATGGTCATTGGTGAGATCGCTGGACGAGGGGCTTGTCCCGGAGGGCACTCATGTTTCGCTGGAGTTCCAAGGGGACCTGCTCTTCGTGGCCATCAGTGGGCCTTCCGGTGGAACGGTGATCGCGCATCAACGTCACCAGGGTGGCTTGGAGCAATGGGGTGTGCTGGGTTCGGTGCATCGCGATGACCCTTGGTTCGGCCGTTCCATCGCGGTGCATGGTAGTACGCTCGCGGTCGGATCGCCCGGTGCTGGATCAGCCGGTCCGTTCACGGGTGAGACCCGTCTTTACACCATTGATGAGGAGCCTGGAGCGGACGTGCTGCAGCCGATCGGTTCGCTCGTGCTGGATGATGCCACGAGCAACGACCTTTTCGGCTACGGCGTTCATTGGTTGGGCGACACGCTCGCGGTGAGCGCGGTCGGCAGGGCCGAGGCTCGCTCGCTCGGGGAGGTGTTCCTTTTCACCTTGAGCGGAGGCGATGCCGTGTGGAGCGCATCCCTTCCATCGCCATTGGCCGATCTGCAGGTGCCGTTCATCCGATGGTTCGGGGCCCGCATGACGCACGCGGGCGATCGCATGGCCGTGGCGGCCCCGTTCAGCGGGTTCGAGACCTCCCGCCCGCAGCAGAACATCGGTGCATTGGCCGTCTACCGCAAGGACGGCGCGCAGCCGTCCGGCTGGGTGTTGGATACCGCTTGGGCCGACATGCGCACGGATACCGGCACCGCCTGTTCCTTCCAGCGCATGGAGCTTGGCCGCTGGGGCTTGGCTTTTTCCGGTGAGGAGTTGATCATGGACCACGCCCGACCTTACACGGGTATCGACGGCAATGAACTTGAGCCATGGCTTTTCCCCGATCCGGCCCCGGCCTGTGCGACCTGCGGCTCGTTGATCGTCCAGAACACGGATGGGCAATGGGAGCTCTCCACCGCCATCGCCCTGCAACCTGAGGACGCCGCCTACATGCGCGGTGCTGAGGCCTTGACGGTGCTCGGCGATGCGCTGTTCGCGGGTTGGTTCGACCCGGTGGGTGGGTCGTGGATGACGGAGGTCCATCGGCGGGACCAAGGCGGACCGGGCGCATGGGGCGTGGAGCAAACCATTCCCGCCTCAACCACCTGCGATCGATTGGATGGCCCGCTCGCCGTGGACGGTGTTCATCTCGCGCGATCAACGCGACAGGTCGCTTCCGGATGCGCGGTTCCGCAAGGTTTTTACAGGCTTGGCGTGGAGGTCTTCGGTCACTGATGAGCGGCCTCACCGTCCCGTATGGGATACGAGCAGCTTTCCACCAAGCGATCGACCCTTGACGGTCGTGACTTCCACGACATAAGCTCCATCGGGCAGTGCGGCGGTGAGCAGACGAACGCTTTCCGCGTTCGGCCCGGATGTGCTCCATGACGCGGGTACCGTTCTCCCAAGGGCATCCGTTACCCGGATCGAGGAAGGAATACCAAGGGCGCCCCGGATGTCGGTCCATGCATCCGCCGGATGCGGGGAGAGCACGAGTGCTTGGTGCCTTGCCTCGACGATGCCGGTGAGTGCGAGCACATGTATCGTGTCCGTTGCCATGCCCTCGCACAGATCCTGCGTGTTGAAGCTCAGATAGTGGTAGG
>JAGODO010000350.1 GCA_017998165.1 Flavobacteriales bacterium
TGCGGAGCAGTCTCAGCTGCGCGGCATCCTCGTCCGTGTGCGCGATGACGCAGCCGCCCTCGCCGGTGTGGAAGAGCTTGGTGGCGTGGAAGCTGCACGTGGCCATGTCGCCGTACGCGAGCAGTTGTTTGCCCTTGTAGGTGGCATCGAACGCATGCGCCGCGTCGTAGATCACTTTCACGTTGTAGCGACGGCCGAGTTCCGCCAGTCGTTCCACATCGCAAGGAATGCCATAGACGTGCGTGGCCAGGATCGCGGAAGCACCACCGTTCTCCAAGGCGCGCTCCACCGCGTCCGGATCGATGCAGGTGGTGGCCGGGTCGATGTCCACGAAGACCGGCTCGCAGTTTTCCCAGAGGATAGAACTGACGGTGGCGACGTACGAGTACGGCGTGGTGATCACGCGGCCTTTCACGCCCAGCGCGCGGAGGGCGAGTTGGATCGCGAGGGTGCCGTTCGCCATGAAGAGGCAATGCGGCACGTCGAGACGTTCGGCCAGGAGTTTTTCCAGTTCCAGCGCGAGGGGACCCTGGTTGGTGAGCTGCCCGCTGGACCAGATGCGGCGCAACTGCGCCGTGTATTCCTCGATGGGAGGAACGAACGCCTTGGTGACGTGGATCGGCTTGCGCTCGCTCATCGGGACTGCGAAGGTCGCACCTTCGGTCGCATGCTGCAGGGTCACCGATTCAGAGCTCATGCTGCGAGAGTAAGGTATAGCCTGCCAGCAGTGCGGCCAGATCGGTCGTCGAGCAATTCATCAAGGCGTCCAGAATGGACAGGTGCGGCTCGAAGCCCGTGTTGCCCAGTTGTGGGTAGGTCACGTCGGGATCCATGCGGAGGAACTTCAGATCCATGCCTGCTTCCCTGAACCGCTCCGCATCATACAGGTGAGCGCCATTGGCGGGATTGATGTAGGTGGTGGCACCATGATGCGCGGCCACGGCGATGATCCGTTCCTGGGCCTTGATCCCTTCAGGAAGTGCGAGTTCACTGGACCGATGGATGCTCACCGGCAAGCCGACGCGTTCGACCACCAACCGCAACGAGGCTTCGGCCATGTCCGCGATGCTGCCTTGCGCTTCGTTGACCAGTTTTTCCACGGCGGGGAAGACCTCCGTGAAGCTCGGGGCCTTGCGGTAGGCGTGTGTGATGTTCGTGAGCAGTTTCGGTTTCCAGGAAGCATCCTCCGCGATGATGGACCGGCGGATCGTATTGTTCTGGCTTGCGCCCGCGATGGGGATGGTGAAGGTGTACGCCGCGCCGTTCAGCAGGATCCGGTTGCGGTTGATCCAACCCTTCTTTATGAAGTTCACATCATCGAAGCAGACGAAGCGGTCGGCCGCGTGCAGCAGTTGATAGTATCCCAAATAGGGGAACACGTACGGCTGCATGATCGCGACACGCGTCATGGCTTCTGACCGTTCTGGCGCGAAGGCTTCCGTTCGTCCAGGTCAAAAGGGCGGCCCATTTGGTTTTCCAATACGGCCAGGTGCGGAGCGAACCAATCGTACAGCCGCACGGCCAGTTCCGCATCCAAGGGAGCCTCGTAGCTGCGCACGTTGTCGCGAGCGCCAAGCACTTCCTGCCCGAAGACGTGGGGACGGAGGCCGACGTGTGAACATACCCTCCGCAAGACATCCGCCGGGTCGGACTTGAATTCCTTGTACGACAGCACGAGCAGGCGTTCCTTCCCGAACAGGCGATGGTACCGGGCGACCTGTTCCGCATAGAGGCCGCGGGCCAGGTAGAGGTGCGCGGCCTCCTTCGTGTGCCCCGCCAGTTCATCCTCCACGGCCTGCACGAACGGGCGTGGGTCATGCAAGTGGGCGTAGCGCGAACCCGGACCGAAGCTGCGGTACATGTTCCACGCGGAATACGCGCGCTTCACCGGATCGCGCAGGACGGCTACCAATGGAGCGTTCGGAAAATGCGCATGGAGACGTGCTGGAGCCGCCTCGAAGAAGAGGTAATCCGGCGTGGCTTCGAAGGTGACTTTCCCTCCGCGCAACGGGGACAGCGGGAATTCCCGCAGGTAGGCCCCGATCCCTTTCGCGTAGTGCGCGTCGTTGTCGAAGAAGCTGTGCTCCTTCACCGCCGGGGCGAGCACGTCCGGGTGCCTGGCCAGCATGGTGAACAACGCCGAGGTACCCGCTTTCTGCGCACCGATGATGAAGAATGACGGCGACAGTCGCGGGCGGAAGGGCTCCACCAAGGTCTTCAGCACGGCCTTCATGATCCGTTGCCCCAGGTCAGTTGCGGCCGGAAGACGCCCTTTCGCCGGCCGTACCAGGCACCCTCGCGCTCCACGTCGTGTACCTCGAACGCGATGGTGTCCTCTTCGCTGAACAGCATTTTCGAATTCCGGAAGAAGTTCACCACCACCCGGAAGTCGCCTTCGTTGAGGAGGTCGCCAGGTATTTCACACCAGGCGGTGTTATCTCCCTGGACGATCGTGCGCTCGCCGCGAACGCCTTCGTGCCAGCTGCTCGTGAACGCGAGGATGTCCTCGCCATTGTACACGTGCAGGGAGATGTTGAGGTCGTTGTCCGTGATGCCCGCGTTGTTGAAGCGCACCGCGATGCGGAACGTGTCCTTCAATCCGAGCGGCCGGGTCGGCTCGGAGCGCTCGATGCGCATGGAGGTCAGCCGCACCAGTTCGTTGCCGGGTTGCTCGTTCGCCGCCCATTCGCGCCGCTCTCCGGAGGATCCGTAGGCACGCAGATAGGCACGCACCACCTCATCGGCGGCACCATCCTGCTTGATCTTTCCGCCCTCCAGCCAGATCACGCGCGAACACAGAGAGGCGATGGCCGTCATGTTGTGGCTCACGAACAGGATGGTGCGGCCGGAGCGCGACACGTCCTTCATCTTGCCCAGGCACTTGCGCTGGAATTCGGCGTCGCCCACGGCCAGCACCTCATCGATCACCAGGATCTCCGGCTCAAGGTGCGCCGCCACGGAGAAACCGAGCCGCACTTTCATGCCGCTGCTGTAGCGCTTCACCGGGCTGTCGATGTGGTGCTGGATCCCGCTGAACGCGATGATGTCGTTGAGCTTCTTTTCGATCTCCGCCTTGCGCATGCCCAGGATGGCACCGTTCAGGAAGATGTTCTCGCGGCCCGTGAGCTCGGGGTTGAAGCCCGTGCCCACCTCGAGCAGGCTGCTCATGCGGCCGCGCATGCGGATCTCTCCTTCGGTGGGCAGGGTGATGCGGGAAAGCAGCTTGAGCAAGGTGCTTTTGCCCGCCCCGTTGCGCCCGATGATACCGAGCGTTTCACCCTGGCGCACCTCCATGGAAATGCCACGGAGCGCCCAGAAGTCGCTGCCGATGCGCTGGCTGTCCACTTCCTTGCCGATGGGGATCCGCGGATCGGGCTTGCCGCGCAAGCGGGCAACGAAGGCGCCCAGATCCTCGCTCAAGGTGGCGCCGCCGGCCTCGCCCAAACGATACCGTTTGCTCACGGAGGAGCACTGGATCATCACGGGATGTGCCTGCCCGTTCATACCACGTCGGCGAATGAACGTTCCACGCGCTGGAAGACGGCCAATCCGCCCAGGATGAGGACGGTCGCGGCGACCGATGCGTAGCCGAGCCCGGCCCAGTCCAATGCACCGCCGAAGAACATCGTGCGCACCGCGTTGATCACGGGGGTCATCGGGTTCAGCTGCAA
>JAGODO010000074.1 GCA_017998165.1 Flavobacteriales bacterium
ACGCAGTTCTGATGGCCGCACCACCGGCTGATACGTGGTCGTCGACCGATAGGAGCCCGACGTGCTGGTCGGGTACGAGCCCACACCCGGCGTATTGGTCGGGGTCATCCGTAGCGCCGTGCCCTGACGGATCACATAGTCCACCTCTTTGGTCATGCGGAAGAGGTCCAGGAGAATGGCGTTCGTATCGGACCGTGAATTGAAGAATGTCGCGGGGTCGACCAGTTCGTAGGTGGGCGTCAATGTCCACTCGGCACGCAAGGCACTGTCGAGGATCTGCGCCAGGTCCTCCGTTAATGGACGTTGAACGACCAGTCGCAAGCGCTCAAAAGGTACCGCTCTCAGTTCCGCTGAGTTCAGTCCGCTGTACTGCGCGGTGGCCGCGGAACCAACAAAGAGGGCGCTGGCGCAGGTGATCGCGACACGCCGAACGATGCGCATCGATCAAAAGTAGCGTGTATGGCGACCGTTCGCGGGCTGGGCACGGATGGACCATTCCATCATCACCCTCAACGTTGGTTCAGCCTTTCCGTCTTTTCAACTCATACACATCCAACAGGTCTTTGGGCCGTGCCGACCTTACCTTGCTGTTGACCAGGTCGTCGTAGCCCATCACGCGGTATCGTGTAACAGGCTGGCCCTCCAACGCGGCCTGCTCACTGCGCGCCCAAGCGGCCTCGAATGTGCAACCCGGGTCGAAGCGCGTGATCAGCTCGATGTCGAGGTCGGGAGAGATCTTGACGGAGATGTTCTGTTCACTTCGGAGCACCGGGCCAGGAAGTTCATCCACTTGGAGACCGATCGCACGCAAAGCCCTGAGCAATCGCGGGAAGTTCTCCGGGCTGGGTTCGACCCAGAAGTCGATGTCGGCCGAATGGCGCTGGTATCCATGGAAGTTCACCGCACCACCACCTACCATGAGCAAGCGGACCTCATGTTCGTCCGCCGCCCGAAGGAAGCCGAGGACCTCCTCATCGAACCGCATCGTCCTTCTTCTTGCGGATGACGTGATGCCGGGAGCGGTCTTCAGGCACCACCGTTCCCCGGCCGTTGAAACTGCGCAGGAACCACATCAACCGTTCCGAAGGGGACAAGGCCAGGAACGCTCGCTCGCGGCGGGCATTGCTGTCCTCCTTGGTCTCGAAGCGGATGCGGCGGTCCATGGATGAGCGCGATGTTCATCAAAGGTAGGACGGTGGTTCAGCACCTCCCGCACCACCATTCCATCATCCCGCTCAACCGTTCGTTGATGAAGTAGAGGATGTGAAGAGCATCCGGCTATTTTGGCCGTCCTTTCGCTTTCCCTTTGAAGAGCTCTACCACCCTGTCCCGCTTTGCGCTGCTGTTCGCGCTGGCCTACCCGCTTTTCACCTCGGCCCAGACCGGGACGGTGAAGGGCTTCGTATACGAGCAGGCCACAGGTGAGCCGAGCATTTTCACCCCGGTGAGCCTGGTGAATACCGCCTTCAACGCCACCACGGACGTCCAGGGCTACTTCAGCATGACGAAGGTGCCCGCCGGGAAGTACACCATCCGCATCGTGTACCTGGGTTTCGATACGCTCGCCAGGGAGGTGGAAGTGAAAGCCGGCCAGATCACCACGGAAAAGCTGTTCCTGAAGAAGGGGGCCATCGGCCTTGCCCCGGTGGAGGTGACCAAGGAGCGGCAGATCGCCGAGAACGAGACGCGGGTGAGCGTGCAGCGCTTGACACCCAACACGATCGAACGGGTGCCGGCCATCGGTGGTCAGGCCGATCTCGCACAGGCGTTCCAGGTGTATCCCGGTGTGGTGTTCACGGGCGACCAGGGCGGCCAGCTTTACATCCGCGGCGGTTCGCCCATCATGAACAAGGTGCTGATGGACGGCATGGTTCTGTACAACCCGTTCCACAGCATCGGACTGTTCAGCGTGTTCGACAACGACATCCTCCGGAACGCGGACATCTACACCGGCGGCTTCAATGCAGAATACGGCGGGCGGATGAGTTCGGTGATGGATGTGACCACGCGCGACGGGAACAAACAGCGCTTCAGCGGCAAGGTGGCGGCCAGCACGTTCGCGGCCAAGGCCATGCTGGAAGGCCCGTTGAAGCGGGCGCGGAACGAGGGCGACGGCGGCAGCAGCTTCCTGCTCAATTTCAAGCAGAGCTACCTGGACCAGTCGAGTAAGAGCCTCTACTCCTTCGTTGACAGCGCGGGACTGCCCTTCAAGTTCACCGATGCTTACGGGAAGATCAGCCTGAACGCCGCGAACGGCAGCAAAGTGAACTTCTTCGGTTTCCGGTTCACGGACGGGGTGAAATACCGCAGCGTGAGCGACCTGGACTGGACCAACACGGGCGGCGGCGCGAGCTTCGTGCTTGCCCCGAGCGGCAGCGCCGTACTCATCGACGGTGTGTTCGCCCTGAGCAACTACGAAGTGACGATGAAGGAGCGCGATCTGGCCCCGCGCAGCAGCGCCATCAACAGCTTCAACGGCGGGCTCAACTTCAAGTATTTCGTCGGTGAGAACGAGGCGAAGTACGGGGTGGACATCGTGGGTGTGAAAACCGATTTCAACTACTACAACAGCACAGGCATCGGGCTATCGCAGCAGAAGGTGAGCACCGAGATCGCGGGCTACTTCAACTACAAGATCAAGACCGGGCGCCTGGTGCTGGACCCCGGCATACGTGCGCACTACTATGCCACGCCGGCCGTAATGAGCTTGGAGCCCCGCTTCAGCTTCAAGCTCAACCTGTACGACATCGATCCGGACCCGCAGGCGCCGGAGGTGTGGCCGAAAGTGCGCGTGAAGGGCGCTGTGGGCCGTTACAGCCAGAACCTCATCGCAGCGCAGAGCGACCGCGATGTGGTGAACCTGTTCTACGGCTTCCTCACGGCCCCGGAAGACGTGACCAACTCGATCACCTTGGAGGACGGCAGCACACGGGAGATCAAGGATCCGATCCAGCGGGCGGACCACTACATTTTCGGCTTCGAGGTGGACGTGAACAAGCGGATCAAGGCCAACATCGAGGGCTATTTGAAGGACTTCCGCCAGGTGACCAACCTGAACCGCAACAAGGTGTACGAGGACCTTCCCGCGTTCGCCTCCCAACCTGCGTCGTTGAAGAAGGACTTCATCATGGAGACCGGCAAGGCCTATGGCGGGGACATCCTGCTGACCTACGAGAAGCACCACCTCTATCTGTGGGCGGTGTACTCGCTGAACTTCGTTGAGCGCTGGGACGGCACGCGCACGTACCGGCCGATCTGGGACCGCCGCCACAACGTGAACCTGCTGGCCAGCTACACCTTCGGCAAGTTCAGCAGTTGGAAGGCCAGCGCGCGGTGGAACTACGGCAGCGGCTTCCCCTTCACGCCGACACAGGGTTTCTATGAGCGCCTCCCCTTCGACAATGGCATCCCCCAGGACATACCCAACGCCAACGGTGATCTGGGCGTTCTTTATGGCGACCTGAACAGCGCGCGCCTGCCGGACTACCACCGTCTGGACCTGGGCCTTACGAAGACGTGGAAGTTCAGCGAGTTCCAAGTGCTGCAGGTCGACCTCAGCGTAACGAACACCTACGACCGGCAGAACATCTTCTACTTCGACCGGGTGACGGCCAAGCGCAAGGACCAGTTGCCGCTGCTGCCGAGCTTGGGGATGTCGTACACTTTCTGAGAGTTGGCAGGGGCAGTAGCAGTAGGCAGGCCTGTGCGCTGCCACTGCCGACTGCCGCTGCCGACTTGAGCCCGAGAACCCTACCTTTACACCCCGTGATCGCGGCCCAGTTCAGGGCCCTCTCACCTGCGATGACGGGCTCCACCAAGTACATCTTCGTTACCGGCGGCGTAACCAGCAGCCTGGGCAAGGGCATCGTGAGCGCCTCGCTGGCCAAGCTCCTGCAAGCGCGGGGCTTCACCGTCACCATCCAGAAGCTCGACCCGTACATCAACGTTGATCCCGGCACGCTGAACCCCTATGAGCACGGCGAATGCTATGTGACCGAGGATGGCGCCGAGACCGACCTTGACCTGGGGCACTACGAGCGGTTCCTCGACACGCCCACATCCCAGGCCAACAACGTCACCACCGGCCGCATCTACCAGAACGTCATCCAGAAGGAGCGCAAAGGCGAGTACCTCGGGAAGACCGTTCAGGTGATCCCGCACATCACGGACGAGATCAAGCGCAACATCCAGGCGCTTGGCCGGAAGGGCATTTACGATTTCGTCATCACCGAAGTGGGCGGCACGGTAGGCGACATCGAGAGCCTGCCCTACGTGGAAGCCATGCGCCAGCTGAAATGGGAGAAGGGCAAGGATGCGCTCAGCATCCACCTTACGCTCCTCCCCTACCTGAGCACGACCGGCGAACTGAAGACCAAGCCCACCCAGCACAGCGTGAAGGAACTGCTGAGCCTGGGTGTGCAGCCTGATATCCTGGTGTGCCGCACCGAACACCCGATGGTGAAAGGCATGAAGGAGAAGATCGCGCTCTTCTGCAACGTGGAGCCGCGCGCGGTGATCGAGAGCGCCGATGCGGACACGATCTACGATGTGCCCCTGTTGATGCAGAAGGAACAACTGGACGTGGTGGTGCTGGAAAAGCTCGGCATCACGGGCTATCCGGAGGCCAACTTGGAACAGTGGACCGGCTTCTTGCAGCGTTACAAGGAGCCGAAAGGCGAGGTGAACATCGGCCTGGTCGGGAAATACGTCGAGTTGAAGGACGCGTACAAGAGCATCAAGGAGGCGCTGGACCACGCGGGTGCGGAGTGTGAACTGAAAGTGAACATCCGCTGGGTACACAGCGAGCGGCTCACCCCGAAGAACTTGGGAAAGCAACTGGGCGGGCTCAGCGGCATCCTGGTGGCGCCGGGCTTCGGCCATCGCGGCATCGAGGGCAAGATCGAAGCGATCAGGTACGCCCGGGAGAACCGGGTGCCTTTCCTGGGCATCTGCCTGGGCATGCAATGCGCGGTGATCGAATTCGCGCGCAACGTGCTCGAGTTCAACGGCGCCAACAGCACCGAGATGGACGCCAACAGCCCCTATCCGGTGATCGCCATGATGGAGGAGCAGAAGCGGATCGAGAACAAGGGCGGCACCATGCGCTTGGGCGCTTACCCGTGCAAACTCGCGGACGGTTCCAAGGCCCGCGCGGTCTACGGCAAGGACCGCATCAGCGAGCGCCACCGCCATCGGTACGAGTTCAACAACGCGTACATCGACCAGTTCCGCGACGCCGGCATGCTGCCCGTTGGCATGAACCCGCAGACGAGCCTGGTGGAAGTGGTGGAGCTGCAGGACCACCCGTGGTTCATCGGCGTGCAATACCACCCGGAGTACAAGAGCACCGTGGCCAGGCCGCACCCGCTCTTCATCGGCTTCGTGAAGGCCGCGATAGCGCAGGCCAGCGTTCCGGGTCCCGCAACGGCGGAGAAAGTCGGGGCCTGACAGGCCTTTCTGAAGTATTCCGGGCGCCGGTCCGGCTCTCGGAGCCTGTTGGGGGATCTCTTGAATGATGGGCTCCGAGACTATTTTTCGCTGAGGCGAAGCCGGGAAATTTCCGCGTAGCGGTGCCTACGGGGGAATTTTCCGGCGCAGCATCGGCGGAAAAGAGGCCGGAGAGCGCATTTGAAGAGGCCCCCAACAGGCTCCTAGAGCGGCGGCTATCTTCGCGCCCCTTCAAATGGACCGTAACACCATCATCGGCCTCGTTCTCATCGCGGCCATTTTCATCGGTTTCCAGATCATCAACGCGCCGAGCAAGGAGGAGATCGCCGCTGCTCAGGCCGCTGAGCGTCGCTACAGCGACAGCCTCGCGCTCGTTCAGGAGGAACAGGCCCGGAAGGCCACCGATACCTCCTCATCCGGCACGCGCAACGTGGTCACCGACCCGTTCATCGCGCGGGTGAAGGCCGACAGCACGATCTCGGACAGCACCCGCACGGCACGTATCGACAGCGCGCACCAGGCCGATCTCCTCGGTCGCTTCGGGATCTTCAACCCATCGTCCACCGGAACGGACGAGGCCATCACCCTGGAGAACGAAAAGCTCCAGGTCACTATCCGCACGAAAGGCGCGCGCCCCGCACTGATCCGGCTGAAAGACTACCGCACATGGTCCGGCAAACCCTTGCTCCTCGCCGACCCGGACAGCAGCTCTTACGAGTACCGCTTCTTCCTGGGCAATCGCGACATCAGCACCAAGGACCTGCATTTCACCGCCGAGAAACTCGGCACCACCGGCGTGCGGTTGAAGGCGCCCACCAACGACCCGTCGAAGTACCTGGCCATCACCTACCAGCTGGACAGCGCCGATTGGATGATGCGGGTGAACGCGGAACTCATCGGTCTGGAGAACGAGGTGAACCCGGGCACGGTGATGTTCCACTGGGACATCACCGGGCTGCAGAACGAAAAACACCTGCCCACCGAACAGGGCAAGTGCACGGTGTTCTACAAATACATGAGCGAGGACCGCAACTACCTTTCGGAGACGGGCGACGAGAGCCTGAAACTGGAGGGTCGGACCAATTGGGTCGCATTCAAACAGGACTTCTTCACGGTGGCGATGATCAAGCCCGACGGTTTCACGGCCAACGGGAGCGAGATCTCGATCAAACCGCTGCCCGCCGAAGGTCAGCACACGAAGCGCTACTCCGCGCGGCTCTTCTTCGATCAGCCCGCATCGCCGCACGCGTCCCTGACGATGGACCTGTACCTCGGTCCGAACCACTTCAACACGTTGCGGCGCACGGACATCCCGGAATTCGAGCGGATCATCGACCTGGGCTGGGGCATTTTCGGCTGGGTGAACCGGTTCATCGTGATACCGGTCTTCAACTTCCTGGGCCAGTTCAAGCTGAGCTACGGGATCATCATCCTGGTGCTCACCATCGCGATCAAGCTGGTGCTGATGCCGATCGCGTTCCGTAACCAGAAGAGCAGTGCGCGCATGCGGGCGTTGAAGCCGGAGATCGAGGCGATCAACAAGAAGTTCCCGAACCCGGACGATATGATGAAGCGGAACACGGCGAACATGGAGCTCTACCGCAAAGCGGGCGTGAGCCCGATGGCCGGTTGCGTGCCCATGCTCCTGCAGATGCCCATCCTGTACGCGATGTTCCGGTTCTTCCCCGCGAGCATCGAACTGCGCCAGCAGAGCTTCCTGTGGGCCGATGACCTGAGCAGCTACGACAGCATCGCCACGCTGCCCTTCACGGTGCCGTTCAACTATGGGAACCATGTGAGCCTCTTCACCATCCTCATGGCGGCGAGCACGATGATCTACACCCTGATCAGCAGCAAGCAGATGCCCCAGCAGCAGGGCATGCCGAGCATGAAGATCATGATGTACATCTTCCCCGTGATGATGCTCTTCTTCATGAACAGCCTGCCTGCGGGACTCAGCTACTACTACCTGTTGGCGAACCTCATCAGCATCCTGCAGATGACGCTGCTGGGCAGGTTCTTCATCAACGAGGAGAAACTGCGCGAGGAACTGCTCGTGAACATGAGCAAGCCGAAGAAGAAGAGCAAGTGGCAGCAGCGCATCGAGGAGATGCAGAAGCAGCAGCAGGCGACGCGAAAGAGGTGAGAGCAGGCAGTGGCAGTGGGCAGTGAGAACCCCGAGCGCTGCCCTGCCGACTGCGACTGCCACTACGCCAATTCCACCGTGAAGGACCTCTCCATCGGCATCAGCGGCTTCACCCGTGCGTTCGGGTTCGCCATGCGCAACCGGCTATGGTGGCTGTTCCTGGCCCCGGTGGCGCTCTGGCTGCTCTTCGCGGGCGGTATTCTGTGGGTGAGCCATGCGGTGGTGGAACTGGTGAGCGGCTGGGTGGCGGCGCACCTGGACATCAGCGTTCCGGCCGAAGACCGTTCGGGGCTCGCGGGTGTGTGGGACGATGCCAAAGGCTGGTTCAATTCCACACGGGAACTCCTCGTCCTGGGCGCCGTGAAGCTCGCGCTCTGGTTCCTGTTCGGGCTGGTGGGCAAGTACCTCGTGCTCATCGTTCTCGCGCCACTCTTGGCCTACGCGAGCGAGCGAGCGGAAGAGATCGTCACCGGGCGGACGTTCCCGTTCCGCTTGGGCCAACTCGTGAAGGACATCGGCCGGGGCATCATCATGGCTTTCCGGAACGGCCTGCTCGAGACATTCATCAACGTGCTCATCTGGTCGGCCACGTTCTTCATCGCCCCGCTGGCACCTGTATCCGCGATCATTCTCTGGCTGGTGTCCTCGTGGTTCTATGGCTTCAGCATGTTCGACTACATCTTCGAGCGCCAGCGCATGGGGATCCGCGCCAGCGCCCGCACGGCCTGGTCGCGCCCCTGTCTCGTTTTGGCGAACGGCATGCTGTTCAACTTCCTGATGGATCCGCCCTTCATGCAGTGGTTGTTCGGCCCCATCGTGTCGGCCGTCTGCTTCTGCGTGGTACCCGTGATGGCGGCCATCGGAGCCGTGCTCGCGTGGCACAAAGTGGATGACCACCGCAGCGGGACCGGACAGTCCGTTCCGATGGGGTGAACCTCTCAGCACCATGGGCCTCGTATTTTGGAGGCCATCCCCGGTTCACGGGTGCAACCGCAAGAGCATGTCCGCGCCCAGCCCCGAGCAGACTCCCTGGCATGCGAGCATCGTTACGCGCATCACGTTGGTGTTCGCCACCCTGTTGCTGGGGATCATCGCACTGATGGGATGGATCGCCTGGCGGGCGAGCCGGGCGGAACTGATCACCCAGGCGTACCACGCGATGGACCACTCACTGGATGTCTCGATCAACCGCCTGCAGAATATCGATCGGTCCCTGGGCGAGAACCTCGACCTGCTGGCCACGGAGCCGGCTGTTCTGGAATGGTGCGCGGCGAAGGACCGTGGCGACGCCGTGACCGAGCTGCGCGCCAGAGAGTCGATCGCCGCCTTTTTCGAGCCGGTCATCCGCAGCCGCACACGGTTCGCGCAGGTGAGGTTGATCGGCGACGGTCCGGAGGGCAGAGAGGTCGTGCGCTTCGACCGTTCCGGTCGAGATGTGTACAGAGTTCCGGACGAACTGCTGCAAGCCAAGGGTGACCGGGACTACTACCGCGCCACCATGGCGGCTCCACAAGGGGCGAGGCTGTCCTTTCCCATCGACCTGAACCGCGAATACGCACGATTGGAGCGACCCTTCGTTCCCACGTTGCGTGTATCCGCCCCGCTGTTTACACCCCTTGGCCAGCGGGCCGGCATCGTGGTCATCAATGCCGACATGCGGCAAGTGTTCAGCGACCTGTTGGCCACAGCGGATAGTGGACGGACGTTGGTACTCGCGCGCGGGGATGGAGAAGTGCTGGTCCACCCCGACAGCGCTTTGACCTTCCGGTTCGAATTGGGGGGATCGAAGAAGCTGGACGACGTACTCCCCCGCCCGAAAGCCGATGCGGCCGATGAGGAGGTATTGGTGGGCTATCAGGACTTCACGCTCGGTCCTTCGAACGACAGGTACGTGCTGGCGCTCACACAACCCATGAGCGGGCTGCTGGGTGCGTTCCAACAGAAGCGGAACATGTTCATCGGGGTGTTCGCCGCGATCGCCTTCGGTGCGATCATCCTGATCATCCTGTTCGCCTTGGGGGTCCGATCACGGCTGAACCGGCTCACCGGCCTCATGGAGCGATATGCGGTCGGGTCACCCGAAGCATTGCCGGTGGACCGGCGCGACGAGTTCGGGCGGATGACACGCGGCTTGCGCACGATGCAGGAGCGGATCGATGCGCGCGTGAAGGAACTGGAGTCCGCGCGTTCTGCGGCAGAAGCGAGCGACCGTCAGCGACAAGACCTGTTGGCGAACATGAGCCACGAGGTACGTACCCCGCTGAACGCCATCATCGGCATGGGTGGAGAAGTGGACACCTCGATGCTTTCCGTGCGGGACCGCGAACGCATGGCCATCGTGAGGCGGAGCGCGGAGCGGCTCAAAGGCCTGGTGGATGATCTTTTGATGCATGCACGGATCGGTGAAGGGAAGCTGGTCCTGCGTCCGACTCCGGTGGATATGCGAACGCTGATCGGCGATGTCGTCTGCGCGCATTTTCCGGTGGTCCAAGCCAAAGGCATCAGAGTGGTGACCGCGCTGGATGGCCTGCCGCCCGCGCTGCTCACCGACGCCTTACGCGTGCATCAGGTCATCGACAATCTGGTGGGGAACGCCGTGCGCTTCACCCAACACGGCACCGTGACCATCATAGCGGAGATGGCCGACGCCAGGACGATGCGCTTCACGGTCTCTGATACCGGACCGGGTATACCCCAAAGTGAGCGGACGCGCATCTTCGAGCGCTTCGAGCGGTCCACCGCCAGCGAACAGGACCACGGGGCCGGGCTGGGCCTGGCGATCACCAAACGCGTGGTAGACCTCCTGGGCGGCACCATCACACTGAAGAGCGAAGTGGGAAAGGGATCGGAGTTCATCGTGCTTCTTCGGGCCGACCCTGTCTCAGTTCCTGCTCCGGTCGTCCGCCCCGATCTTGACACGCGTGGCCTGAGGATCCTTTATGTGGAGGACGTGGCCACCAACCGGATGCTCCTGCAGGAATGGGGATCGCGCTGGGGCTGGAGCCTTTCCGTAGCGGAAACGGGAGAAGAAGCACTCGCCTGCTGCGCGCGCGAACAGTATGATCTTCTGCTGATCGACCTCGGCCTCGGCCAGGGCCTGGGCGGCATCGAACTGGTGCGGCAACTCCGCCGCGCGGGACCGCATCGCCATGTGCCCATGGTGGCGCTCACCGCGTATGCTTCGGACAACGAGGATGCGGACGTATTGCGCTCGGGCATGAACGACCGGGTAACGAAACCCGCCGATCGGGAAGAACTCCAGCGAACGGTAGCGTTCTGGTGCGACCGGTCCGGCGGCGGCGAAGAGCCCGACCTGCGACCCTTGGCCGCCCAATACGATGACGACACGGAGAAGTTGGACGGAGTTTATCAGCAATACCGCGCGGAATTCACCGAACGAAGGCTGACCTTGCGCGCTGCGCTGCGCGACGGCGATGAGGAAAGCCTGCGCAACGTGCGGCACGCCTTGCGTCCACATTGGCAGTTGCTGGGGCTCGTTCGTTGCGTGGCGGCACTCGACGGACTCGACGCCGGCCGGAGAACCGATGACCACGCAGAACTCGAAATGGGATTCAGAAGTTGTGACCGCGCGTTCATGCGGGCCTCCGCCTCCGCCCGGATCGGCGAAGAGGCGCGGAGCTCATAGCAGCCTGAGCCGGCTGAGCAGTTCCTCGCGGTAGCTGTCGCTCACAGGCACCAAGGCCCGACCGACCTTGATGTCGTTGCTGTCCAGCCGGTCCACATGATCGAGGTTCACGATGAAGCTGCGATGCACGCGCACGAAGGAGGACGGGAGTTTCCGTTCCAGGTCGCGCATGTTCATCAGCGTGGTGATCTCCTTGTCGGCGAAGGTGAACCGCACGTAATTGCTTTCGCTCTTCATGAAACGCACCTCACGCAGGTCCACACGGGCGATCTCGGTACCACTGCGTACGAACACCACATGGTCATTGCCGTTGGCGGAGGGAGCGGGCGCATCGAGCTTGCGCAAGGCGCGGGCGAACGCATCGAAGGTGACGGGTTTCAGCAGGTAGTCCAGCACCCGGAAGCGATAACTCTCGAGCGCGAAGGAGGAATCGCCACTGACGATGATGGCCGGCACGCGGTCACCGATGGAAGCGAGCAGTTCGGGACCGCTGAGCCCCGGCATGTGCAGGTCGAGGACCACCGCGTCCGGGGGATCGCTCTTCAGCGCCGCCAGTGCTTGGGCCCCATCCGGCACCACCTTGGCCTCCGCCCCGAGTTTCGTGGCGAAGTGCAGCAATTGGTCCGCGATCAATGGGTCGTCATCGGCGATCAACAAGCGCATCTGGTGGAAAGGTTGGTCGTGAGCGAAGCGTCTCCTCGGAGTGCAATGAAACGCGGCCCGGAAAGTTCCGGGCCGCGTTCGTCGGTCGATCCGTGGAAAGTCAGCCCTTCTTGGCGGGGATTTTACCCGTGCTCGGCAGCACCGGATCGACCGGCGCGACCATGGTCGGTACCACTACTTGCTCTTTGGGTGCCGTCTTCAGCGTCATTTCGTCCACGAGGTTCGTGGCTCCTGCGTATTTGTCGATCGTCCAGAGCACGTAGCGGATGTCCACGCTGATGGTGCGTTGCAGTTCGGGTTCGAAGGCGATGTCGCCGCTCATGGCTTCCCAGTTGCCATCGAAGGCGATACCGATGAGTTCTCCCTTGCCGTTGATCACCGGGCTGCCGCTGTTGCCGCCGGTGATGTCGTTCTTGCTGATGAAGCAGGTGACCAGTTCACCGTTCTGATCGGCGTAGCGACCGTAATCCTTTTTCATGAGCAGTTCATGCTGGCGCGTGGGCACGACGAACTCCTCGTTGGTGTTGTCCTCCTTTTCCAGGATGCCGTCCGCCGTGGTCACGAAGTCGTAGTGCATCGCATCACCGGGCTTGTAGTCGCCCACCTGGCCGTAGCTGCAACGGATGGTGCTGTTGGCGTTGGGGTACCACATCTTGTTGGGCTCGCGCTCGCGCATGGCCGCCACCATCAGGCGGTAGCCCTTGTCGATCTTCAACTGTGCGCTGCCGATGGCGGGGCCGAGCGCACCTTGGTAGAGTTCAAGCGAGCTCTTCGCCGCTTGGAATCCGAGGTCCTTCTCCAGCACTTTCGCCGAAGGTTTCGCCAGGAACTTGCCCAGCTTGGCACTGTCGCAAAGGATGCTCGTCTTGAACATGGCCGCCGCCCACGCATCGTAGTTCCCTTTGAACTTCTTCTGGATCACGTCGCGGATCACGGCCGGTTGCAAAGAGGGGTCCACATCGGCGCCGATCATGCGGAACATCTCAGCCGTGATCTTCTGATCGGTGGCCGGGTTGTAGTCCTTCCACATCTCCATCATGCGGCCTTGCACGCGGGTGGATCCGGCCGCGATCTTGGCAGCGTCCTTCGGGTCGGTCTTCAGCGCATTGTACAGGCCGAACATGCGCATGCCCATCAGCACGCCCTCGCAGCCGAATGCGGCCTCCTGCATGTAAGTGCTGGCCTTCTCGAACTTGGCGCGCTCGGTGTATCCGGCCTCGAGATCGGACAAATAGGTGCCGTATTTCGCCGTCCGTCCCGCATCCGCATTGATCCAGGTGGTGAGGTCGCCCTCCAACTGCTTCTTCTTGTCGTACACGTGCAGACGCTTCAACCCGCGCTGCTGGCCGATGAAATACTTCCAGTAGTTGCTCACCTGGGCATACTTCGCCGCGTACTTGATCCGCACCGCGTCGCTGCCGTCCATGTCCTGTTTCATGAGGTCGAGCTTGCGACCGCGGATCTTCACGCGGCTCGGCTGCTCCACATCGAGAGCCAATTGCACGCCCTGGCTGGAAAGGAAGCGGTCCGTGCTGCCAGGGCAGCCCATCACCATGCTGAAGTCGCCCTGCTTCACGCCATCGAGGCTGACCGGGAACCAGTACTTGGGCTTGTAGGGGACATTCTCCTTGGCGTATTCCGCCGGCTCACCATCTGGCCCCGTGTACACGCGGAACATGCTGAAATCGCCCGTATGCCGCGGCCACATCCAGTTGTCCGTATCGCCGCCGAACTTGCCGATGGCGCTGGGG
>JAGODO010000351.1 GCA_017998165.1 Flavobacteriales bacterium
CAACGCTATACACCCGCGATCTACCGCTTCACGGAGAACGGTTTCCTCGACACGGATTTCGGAGTGGACGGTCTGGCGATCGTGTCGGTGGTGGAAGCGGAGAACGAATTCTCCAACATCCAAGTGCGGCCCGACGGCAAGATCGTGGCCATCGGCCACTACTCCGAAGTGTTCAATGATTGGGGCGTGTTGGTTGCGCAGTTCGATGCCAACGGTGTGCTGGACCCGAGCTTCGGCACGGGCGGCTATACCGTGGAACCGATCGGCTACATACAAGCAGAGGCTTATGGAATGGCATTCACCGATGCGGGCGACATCATCGTAGCGGGAACGACGAAAGATCCGACCATCACCTTCGACATGTTCGTTGGCCGCTTCACGTCCACGGGTGTACTCGATGCATCCTTCGGCACGGACGGGTTCACCGTGTACAACGGAACGGACGAGAACGTGGCGTACGACTGCGTGCTCGATGCCGACGGCAAGATCCTGGTAGGCGGAACCACGGGCGGTACCTTCTTCGACAACCGCGACCTCACGGTGTGGCGCTACAACCAGGACGGCACCCCGGACCTGTCCTTCAACAGCGATGGCGTAGCCTCGGCCGAGGTACTGGGCTTTGTGGATGAGATCAACGGTATCGCCCTACAGGCCGACGGGAAGCTCGTTGTCGCTGGTAAGTCGAACAACGGGAACGAGAACGATTTCGTGGTGGCCCGTTTCCTCACCACGGGCAGCACGGGACTGTATGGACCTACAGCGATGAGCGCCCAACTCGCCCCGAATCCTGTAGCCGCGGGAAGCACCTTGCGCATTGTGTTGCCCGCAGGGGCAGGCGCGGTGCGCACGTTCGCACTCGTGGATGCCGCAGGCCGAATGGTGGCCGATCTACCGCTCATGAGCAGCGCGTACGTGGATATTCCAGCTTCGGTCGTGCCGGGTACGTATGTGCTTCGTCCTGTGGGGAAGCTCCCGCTGAAGCCGCTCACGCTGGTGATCACGCGGTAATTCCTCGCGCTGAGCGCGATCCTTGTTGCGAAGCCCCGGCCCTGGTCGGGGCTTCGCTCTAGCGGAAGACCGTTGCTTGTAATACAATTCCGCATTACGGAGCGGTCCGAAGATACGCCGTTGCTTTTTCGCAGTACGATACGAAGAGTTGGTCGCGTAGCCGCAGCTACGGGGCCATCACTTCGGAGAAGTAATGCGGAAAATGAACAAGCGGATCGGGCTGCTCTGTAGTGCGGATCGGTATGAGCTCTTCGGGTACATCCGGATGGCTCCGTGCGATACGCGTTCTCGTTGTGACAGAACGAGGGGCGCGGATCGGGCACAGATGGGAGGTGTACGGGGCGCCGCTCGATCGAGGAGTACCAGATCGATATGGAGGAAGCGGCACGAGCCTCCTTTTCACCCAGAACCCCGGCTTGACGCCGGGGTTCTGGGTGACCAACTGCGACATCGCGCCTGTGATCCGGTTCAGCATGCGGTGCGGATGAAGCCGGAACCCGTTGCGGGGTGGCGTGACTCTTGGTGTCCACGTTCACACAGAGAACAGCACACAACATGAACACACGCACCATTTCAACATTCTCCACCCCTGCTCTGGCCCTGGCCCTCGCCCTCTTGGGCGCTTCCTGCGGCAGTGACAGCAGCACCACGGACGCGCAGAACAATGGCACCAGCGCCACGAGTTCGTCCGCCAATGGCACTGGTAATGGCACCAACGCCAGCACGCAGAGCGGCACTGGCGCGAATACCACTGCCGACCGTGACCGTACCGATGTGGCCACGATGGACAACACGGAGATCCACATCAACAGCGAGAAGCCCGGTACGCCTGGCTATGACGAGCGCTACGCGGCCAGCAAGGATATCCGCGGCTACCGCGCCTTGCTGATGGCCGAACTGGAGGTGATCCGCACGCGCTTGAACGACGGTACCCGCCCCGCCGAAGCGGCCAAGAAGGACCAGGACCGCGCGGCCGATCTGGCGCAAGGACTGGAGCGGATGGACCGCTTGATCAATGCCGTGGAAGAGTCGGATGATCTCACGTGGACATCCATCCGCGGGAGCCGGCTGAAGGAAGCTGGCGAGGTGCGCATTTGGGCGAACGAGCACGGCTACAAGCTGACGGTCTGAGTCGGGAAGAAGCCCGCGTTTCGAGACCCGATCGTGGACCTGTCTCCTCATTATGCGGCGACAAATGCCCACATGTCCAACCTCGGCGACGTTCTGGCTGTGAGATCTACGATATATGGATGTCCGGACCTTGGGACTTGACTGCGCGTCCTTCGTAGTAAGGTCCGGGTGGATCAGATCCTTGCCCGAACGACCTGCGGGCGAAAGGCTCCGACCGGTCAGTGCCGCTCACACAGCTTGCGCTGCTCTTGCACGTATCCCGAGCACTCCCGCGCGCGCCTGTACTTCAAGTGCTCCCGCGTTTTCCGCACACGCGGGCGCCATCCGAAGAGGTTGACGGTGCCCGGTATACCCTCTTGAACGGTCCAGCAGCGCTCGATCACCTGACCGCGCGCATGCCAACGCAACCCGATGGTGCTGTGCCCGGGCCAGATGTCGAGCTTGACCATGCACCTGTCCCACGCGGCATCCTCCACGCCCGGCTGGCGACGCATGAAGGCCACCAGGCTGTCGTAAGTGGGCGTGTAGGAACCGTAGGTGCCATTCGGTGTGCTGATCAACTGCCTTTTGCGATGGCGGTGCAGCTCGTGCTTCACCCAGCGGTCCAAGCCGTGTTCGCTGCGGGCGTTCAGCCCACGTTGAAAACGCTTCGGATCCTGTGCTTGCAGAACGAAAGGCACCAAGAGCAGACAGAACAAGGCCCCTCTCATCGCTCCAGCCATTCGCGCCAGTCCGACAGGGTCTGCTGCAGGTCCGCTTCGCTGCGATGGATGCGCAGGTCATCCTCCGGCTTGCTCATGTGGTACTGCCCGGTGAAGAGATCGAGCGTGGCCATCACCTCCCGCATGTAGATGGAATGGATGGTGGAATTCTCGCTGCCGTCGATCACCAATGGCGTGGTCTCCATCACGCGGAGAAAGTAACGCACGGCGGCACGGTCCTGTTCCTCCAGTTGTGCGTAGTGCTCTTTGGTGGCGCACACCATCGGCCGGATGCGGCGGTAGTTGTTCACTGCTCTCACGGCCTCGATGCGGGTATCGGGGTTCCAGTGCGTGGTGAGCGCCATGGCCAGGGGAAAATCGATGTGCCGCCGGATGTACGTGAAGGCCGCACCCGCCCGGGGATCGTCGTAGCGTTGATGGAGATGTTCGAAGTGGTAGCGCACACTGTCGTCCTTCCGTTCATCCTGGAGCATGGCCAGCAACTCGCAGGTGAGCGGTGTGGGCTTCGGGTAGTCGTTGAAGAACCGGCCCGTGGTGTCAGAAAGGACAAGACTGACCTGTCGTGCAAAACCTGGTGGTACGGTCGCGCAGTCGCTGTCCTGCGCGCATCCGGTCAAAGCGGCGCAACTGGTGAGCATGGCGAAGGCGACGGCGCTTGCCGATCCGGGGTGCATGGCGGGCGGTACACGTATCCTGGGCCGAAGTTCGAACCTCGAGAGCCATGGCGTGTACCGGGCACCGGAACGTGTCCACCACATCTTGCTCCGGCTATGAAGATCCTGCTC
>JAGODO010000352.1 GCA_017998165.1 Flavobacteriales bacterium
ACGATCGGTGTGATAAAGATGTTCGTGCTGTCGCCGCTTGCCGCATCCTCCATACCGATGTCACAGCCAAGGATCAGGCCCAACCGATCGGTCAATTGGAACTGCGCATACAGGTTGTTGAAGATGCGCATTTGGCTCAGGGTGTCGGGTTTGTCGTTGCCCACGAAGGTGCTCCAGTTGATCACGGTGGTGCCGTTCGGCTTGAAAGTGAGCTGCGTACCGAATGCCGGTGTGTTGTTGCCGTCGACCCGCGCGATCCGCTGCCAGCCGTTCAAGAGCAGGCCGCTCGCGTACCACTTGCCGCTCGGGCTGGTGTAGCTGAGGCGTGCGCCGGCTTCATAGTAGGGTGTGTTCTCGGCAAGCAAGCTGCGCGTGAGGTTCCAGCAGTCCTTACCGATGGCGCTCTCGAAGCCGATGTGGCTCGGCATGATGCCTGCATCAAGCCAGAGTTCCTTCTTCTTGCTCAGCTTCACCCCCGCGTTCGCTTCGAACACACTGCGCAGCAGCTCGGGCTCAGCGGCAAGGTTGTAGTGCGGATAAGTCCCGGCCATCAGTGCGATGTTCCCGCGGACATTGTTCTTGGCATAGGCCAGCTTGATCATGCCGAGGTTCAGATTCACCTCGTTGTGGCGGTTGAAGCTGTAGAAGAAGCCCGGTCGCAGGTGGTTGTCGGGCTGTGCCATGTCGAAGCTGTAGTAGGCCTCGGCGTATGCGCTCAGGGTGATGGCGCTGTCGAGTTTCTGGGCGTTCGTGGTAAGTGATAGGCCCAACACGGGTATAGGGAAGAGGCGTTTCATTTTGTTGTGGCGTCGAGCGCCAGGTTGAGTTCGAGTACGTTCACCGTCGTTGTTCCGAACATGCCCAGCATTGGGCCGTCCGTATTTTCATCAATAAGCTGCTGCAGGTCGGCTTCCGACATGCCGCGCGCTGCCGCGATCCGCTTCGTCTGCACGCGTGCCGCTTGTATGCTCAGGTGCGGATCGAGCCCGCTTCCACTGGCGGTGACCAGTTCGCTAGGAATATCGCTCTTCGCAACACCCGGGTTGTGCACCAGGAAGGTGTCGATGCGCGCCTGCACGGTGGCCAGGTAGTCCGGGTTGCTGGGACCCTTGTTGCTGCCGCTGCTACCCGATGCGTTGTAGTCGATCGCGCTGGGGCGGCCTTGGAAGTAACCATCGCTCGTGAAGAGCTGGCCGACGAGTGCTGCTCCGACGGGTTTTCCATCCCGCTCGATCAGCTCGGCTTCACCGCTTTGGGGACCGGCGATCCCGGCGAAGCCCCATACGATCAGGGTGTAGATGCCGCAGCACAGGACCAGCATCACGGCGGTCATGCGGAGGGCGGGAGTGAGGTAGGTTTTCATGGCTTAGAAGAATGGAGCGATGGCAAGGTCGATAAGCTTGATGCCGATGAAGGGCACGATCACGCCGCCGAGGCCGTAGATCAATAGGTTGCGGCGCAGGATGGCGCTGGCGCCGATGGGCCGGTAAGCGACACCACGTAGCGCAAGGGGGATCAGCAGCGGGATGATGATCGCGTTGAAGATCACCGCACTGAGGATCGCGCTTTCCGCGCTGTACAGGTTCATGATGTTCAGCGCACCCAGGGCGGGAATGCTCACCATGAAGAGCGCGGGCACGATGGCGAAGTACTTCGCGACATCGTTGGCGATGCTGAAGGTGGTGAGCGTACCGCGCGTCATCAGCAATTGCTTGCCGATCTCCACGATCTCGATGAGCTTGGTGGGGTCATTGTCCAGGTCGACCATGTTGCCGGCTTCCTTGGCGGCCTGGGTGCCGCTGTTCATGGCCACGCCAACATCAGCTTGTGCAAGTGCTGGCGCATCGTTCGTGCCGTCACCCATCATGGCGACCAGTCGTCCGGTCTGCTGTTCCTTCTTGATGTAGGCCATCTTGTCCTCGGGTGTCGCTTCGGCGATAAAATCGTCCACACCGGCTTTCTCAGCGATGAACTTCGCGGTGAGCGGATTGTCGCCCGTGACCATCACGGTCTTCACGCCCATCTTCCGCAGGCGCTCGAAGCGCTCGCTGATGCCGGGCTTGATGATGTCCTGCAGTTCGATGCACCCGATGACACGATCGTTCTCGGCCACCGCCAATGGGGTTCCACCGTTGGCGGCGATGCGCCTCACTTCGGCGTCGACCTCGGCGGGAACGATGTTGCCCGCCCGCTCCGCCAGCTTGCGCATGGCGTCCTGCGCGCCCTTGCGGATGCGCTGGCCATTGGGCAGGTCCACGCCACTGCTCCTGGTCTCAGCGGTGAACTTGATCAGCTCCGCCCCGTCCAGGGATAGACCCTTGGTCGCATCGGCCCCGGCGAGTTCCAGGATGCTCTTGCCCTCCGGCGTTTCATCGGCCAGCGAACTAAGCACGCATGCTTTGATGAACGCGCTCTTCTCGATGCCGGGCGCCGGGTGGAACGCGGTGGCCTTGCGGTTGCCGATGGTGATGGTGCCGGTCTTGTCCAGCAACAGCACGTCCACGTCACCGGCTGTTTCCACCGCGCGACCGCTCTTGGTGATAACGTTGGCCTGCAGCGCGCGGTCCATGCCCGCGATGCCGATGGCGCTTAACAACCCGCCGATCGTTGTTGGGATCAGGCAGACGAAGAGGCTGATGAACGAGGCGATGGTGATCGTCGTGTTCGCGTAGTCCGCAAAGGGCTTCAGCGTAACGCACACGATGAGGAACACCAATGTGAAGCCCGCGAGCAGTATGGTGAGCGCGATCTCGTTCGGTGTTTTTTGGCGGCTGGCTCCTTCCACCAGCGCGATCATGCGGTCCAGGAAGCTGGTGCCGGGTTCGCCGGTCACCTCCACCGTGATACGATCGCTCAGTACGCGTGTACCGCCGGTCACGCTGCTGCGGTCGCCGCCAGCTTCGCGGATCACGGGTGCGCTCTCGCCAGTGATCGCGCTCTCGTCGATGCTCGCGAGCCCTTGCACGATCTCGCCGTCGGTGGGGATCGCGTCGCCCGCTTCGCAGAAGAACGTGTCGCCCTTGCGCAGTTCACTGCTGCGGATGGTCTTGAGACTTCCGTCGGCGAGCTTGATCCTGGCAGGTGTATCGGAGCGGAGTTTCCGCAACGACGCAGCCTGTGCCTTGCCTCGCGCTTCGGCGATGGCCTCGGCGAAATTTGCGAAGAGCAGCGTGACGAAGAGGACCAGGAAGACGGCCAGGTTGTAGCCGAAGCTGCCCTGCGATCCCTCGGGGCTGAACGCTGTGTACAGCGTTACGAGCAGCATGATGAGCGTGCCGATCTCCACGGTGAACATCACCGGGTTGCGCAGCATCGTGCGCGGGGCGAGCTTCACGAAGCTCTGCGTGAACGCTTCACGCACCAGTTCGCGGGGGAATAGGGATGTTGTTTTAGTGCTCATGGTAGTTCGGGATCAATGGGCCATGCCGAAGTATTCCGCCAAGGGGCCCAGGGCCAGCGCGGGGAAGAAGCTCAGCGCGGCCAGGATGATGATGAGGGCGAAGGTCAACGCACCGAAGGTGGCCGTATCCGTGCGCAAGGTGCCGCCACCGGCGGGGATCACTTTCTTGGCGGCCAGCAGTCCCACGATCGCCAGTGGGCCGATGATCGGGAGGTAACGCGCGAGGATCAGCACCAGGCCGGTC
>JAGODO010000075.1 GCA_017998165.1 Flavobacteriales bacterium
CGGGTGAAGTGCTGGGCTTCCTCGGCCCGAACGGCGCCGGGAAGAGCACCACGATGAAGATGATCTGCGGCCTTATCGCCCCGAACGCGGGCACCATCGCCGTGGGCGGAAAGAGCGTGGCGGACGAGCCGGACAAGGTGCGCGAGATGATCGGCTACCTGCCGGAGAGCAATCCCCTGTACGAGGACATGCCGGTGCTGGACCTGCTGCGGTTCGCCGCGCGCCTGCAAGGCGTTCCCCGCGACCGCGAAATGCAGCGCATCCGCGAGATGGTGGACGCTTGTGGTCTGGGCCCCGAGAAACACAAGAAGATCGGGGAGCTGAGCAAGGGCTACCGCCAACGCGTGGGCCTGGCGCAGGCCATGGTGCATGACCCGCAGGTGCTCATCCT
Organism: Flavobacteriales bacterium; assembly: GCA_017998165.1. Classification (GTDB taxonomy): domain Bacteria; phylum Bacteroidota; class Bacteroidia; order Flavobacteriales_F; family PHOS-HE28; genus PHOS-HE28. Next base: position 392 of record JAGODO010000075.1, read on the forward strand.
GGATGAGCCCACGAGCGGCCTGGACCCGAACCAGATCGTGGAGATCCGCTCGTTGATCAAAGACTTGGGAACGGCGAAGACGGTGATCTTCAGCACGCACATCCTGAGCGAGGTGGAAGCCGTCTGCGACCGCATCCTCATCATCAACAAGGGGCGCATCGTGGCCGATGGCTCGCCGAGCAGCCTGCGCGCGCAGAGCCAGGGCGAACAGTTGCTGCTCGTGCGCGTGGAAGAAGGCGTTCGTGACGAGGTCGTCGCGGCCCTGGCCCTGGCGCCCGGTGTTGCCGCTGTTGTACCCGTTAGTGGCAGCATGGACAGCTACGAGGTCCGGAGTTCCACGGGGGCCAAACCGGCTGGAGAGGTCTTCCGCACCTGTGCCCGCAAGGGATGGGTGATCACCGAAATGCGGCCCATCGAAACGCGGCTCGAGGACATCTTCCGTGACCTTACGCTCAACTGATGAAGACCGTCCTGCTCCTCGCCCGGAAAGAGCTCGCGTCGTTCTTCGACTCGCTGATGGCCTACCTGATCCTGGCCGCCTTCCTGGGCGTGAGCGGCTTTTTTACCTGGTGGTTCGGCACCGACGTCTTCATGCGCGGCCTCGCGGACCTGAGCACCTTCTTCAACGTGGCATACTGGACGCTCTTCTTCTTCATCCCGGCCATCACCATGCGCACCATCGCCGACGAGCGCAAGACCGGGACGTTGGACCTGCTGCTGACCAAGGCCGTGAGCGACCGGCAGGTGGTGGCGGGCAAATTCCTGGCCTGTCTGGTGCTCATCGCCCTGGCGCTTTTCTGTACGCTCCCCTACTGGTTCACCATCGCCTCCATCGGGGATGTGGACCATGGCGCGATCGGCTGCGGCTACCTCGCTCTCCTGTGCATGAGCGCGGCCTACATCGCGATCGGTATCTATGCGAGCAGCCTCACCAACAACCAGATCGTCGCGTTCCTCATCGGGCTGGTGCTGGTGTCACTCTTCCATCTGGCGTTCTCGGTGATGGCATCGAGCTTCACGGGCGTTCTGGGTGAAACGCTCCAACAGCTCAGCACGGGCACGCACTTCGACAGCATGAGCCGCGGCATCCTGGACAGCCGCGACCTGCTCTGGTTCGGCAGCATCGTGGTGCTTGGCCTCTCCCTGGCGGAAATGAACCTGGCCAAGCGGCTCATCAACGGCTGAGCCATGCGCACCCGCTCCCAGCTCGTCCGCAACACCCTGCTGCTCCTGGCGGCCCTGGTGCTGGTGAACCTGATCGGGCAGCGTTTCAAGTTCCGCTTCGACCTCACCGCGGACCAGCGTTATTCGCTCAGTCCCGCCACGACCAAACTGCTCAACGACCTGACCGAGGCCGTGACGGTGACGGCCTACTTCACCGAGAAGATGCCGCCCGACCTGGCCGTCGCGCGCCAGGACTTCAAGGACCTGCTGGTGGAATATGCCGCGCGCAGCAACGGGAACCTGGTGTTCGAGTTCATCGATCCCAACAGCGCCGATTCGCTCAAGGTGACGGCCCAGCAGGAAGGTATCCAGCCCCTGCTGGCGACCACTCGCGAAAAGGACCGGGCCGAGAACTTGGAGGTGTACATGGGCTGCACCGTGCGCATGGGTGAGCGCAAGACCACCATTCCGGCCATCCAACAAGGTTCCGCACTTGAGTGGACCGTGAGCAGCGCTATCAAGGAGGTGAGCATCCTGGAGAAGCCTGTAGTGGGTATCGTACAGGGCCACGGAGAGGCCTCTCTGCAGGCGCTGAACCAACTCATCCAGAGCCTGAGCGTGATGTACTCGGTGCAGCCCACCAGCATCTACGACTCCGTGCCCATCCACGAGCGTTTCCAGGCCTTGGTGTTCGTTGGTACCACGGATTCCATACCGCCGATGCAGTTGGACCGCTTGCACGACTTCCTTGCGAGGGGCAAGGGCGTGGTCTTCGCCTACGATGCGGTCCGCAGCGACCTGGGGGCCACTCCGGTCGCCGAGATCCGTAGGACCGGCCTCGAAAGCTGGCTCGAACGGCACGGCATGCGGATCGACCCATCGATCATCGTGGACCAACGATGCAACCAGGTCCAGGTGATGCAGCAGATGGGCAACTTCACCATGCCCGTGCCGATGGCCTTCCACTATTTCCCGGTGCTGAACGGCTTCGCGGACCATCCGATCACGAAAGGTCTCGATGTGGTGGTGTACCAGTTCTGCTCGCCCATCCTGCCTGTTCTTGGCGACAGTTCCTGGCGGTACGCGCCGGTGCTCTTCTCCAGTGAAAAGAGCGGAACGTTGCCATCCCCCCAGTTCATCGACCTGCGGAAGCCATGGACCGAGGCCGACTTCACCGCTGGCCCGCAGACCGTTGGCGCCGAAGTGGAAGGCCGATTCGGGAATGGCCCTTCGGCCCACCTGATCCTGTTCACCAATGGCGGGTTCTGTGTGAGCGGTACGCAGGAAAGGCCCGTGCAACTGCCCCCCGGCAACCTGAATCTGATGGTGAACGCCGTGGACCGTGCGACGGGTCAGAACGATCTGCTCGGATTGCGCGGAAAAGAGGTGAACTATCGCCCCATCGACGATCTGAGCGATGGCACACGGTCCGGGTTGAAATGGATGAACCTGCTGCTTCCAGCGCTGCTGGCCGTGATCTACGGCATCGGCCGCCGTGCTTGGCGTCGCGCGCAACGCGCACAGCGCATGGCTCCCGATCATGTTCGGTAAGCTGGGTACCAAGCACCTGCTGGTCGTGCTGGCGCTGCTGACCGCGCTGTGGTGGATCAGCGGACGGTTCAGTCCGCGCGCCCAACAGCGCACGTTCCGCGAACAGTTGCTGGGACTGGACAGCAACACCGTCAGCTCCTTCACCCTCACGCCCGCCCCATTCAAGCACTTGCCACCGCTGGACTTCCAGCGGACGGCCGAAGGATGGCTCATGCGCCTCGGAAAGGATTCCAGCCTGGCCGACCCCGCTCCCATCCATCTGCTGCTCCGCTCCTGGAGCGGGATGCGCGTTACCAGCCTGGCCGGGCGAATGGCCGATGTGGCGGACAAGTACGATCTGGGCGACAGCACCGCCGATCGCCTGCGGATAACGGCCGGGACAGATGTCCATGAGTTCCTGGTCGGCCGACATACCGCCGGCGAAGCCCCGATGACGGTGGTCAGCGTGCCGGGCGATGAATACGCCTACGCCATTGACGGTATCTTGGGGCTCTATGCGGACCGCACTTTCGGCGAATGGCTGCCGAAGTACCTCGTGACCGGTGATCCCAAGAACTGGCAGCGGATCGTCTTCAATTTCCCGACGGATACCGGCTATGTGATGGATCGCGGCCCGGATGGCTGGCGCATCGATGGCGTGACCGCGGACCAGATGCGCGTCGACCGGTTCCTCAGCAGTCTTGCCCGCGCGCGCGGACAGTCCGTTGCCGATCCGACCGACACCCTCAGCGCCATCCCGCAGTTCAGGTTGATCGTGGAGGACACCACGCGCAGAGCACCCATCGTGGTCGTGGTGTACGTCAGCAACGGGAAATTCATCGTGCGCAGCTCCTTGAATCCGGGCACCGTGATGCCCTTTGGCGGCCGGGACGAGATCCCGCGGATGTTCCGCCCCCGTACGACATTTCTGCCACATTGAACGGTCCGGGCCGGCAGGAACCCCTGGTTCTCGCATACGTTGAAGCGCCCCACCACAGGACCTTATCCTTACATCATGAACGCGCTGGCATCCATCGGAGAATGGCTGGAGAAGAACAACCGCCAAGCGCTCGTTGGCGCCTGTGCCATCGCGTTGGTGCTGGGCCTGTGGCGCGTCAACGCGCATCCAGCCACCACGGAGGCCGGGCAAACCGACAACTTCTGGCCCATCGCCAACCATCTGCTGGATGGTGAGGGCTACGCGTTGTGCTATCCCCTGTACTACCCGTTCTGCCCCGAGGGTGACCGGACGCCCACCGCCATGCGGGAGCCGGTGCCGGTACTCCTCTTCGCCACTGCGGCTGCGATCAGTGGACGATCGCTGCTGTTCACGCTGCATGCGCAATTGCTGTTGTTCATCGGCACGGTACTGCTGCTCCATCGGTTCACGCGCGGCCTGGTCCACCAGCGCGCCGCGTCGCTGTCAGCCCTCGCTTGGGCGGTTTACCTGCCCGTTTCCGGGCTGTTGAACCAGTTGAGCGGCGACATCACCGGCACGTTCTTCCTGCTGCTGAGCGCATGCACCCTTCTTACCGCACAGCGCAAGAAGACCCTCACCTGGTGGATGCTTTCCGGAGCATCCTTGGGCGTCGCTGCCCTTTCGCGCTCCGCGATGTTGTTGATGGCGCTGCCGTGGTGCGTAGCGGTCATCCGGGCCTCGGGCGGTCCGTCGCGATGGCGCTCGGCCTTGTGGCCGGCGTTCGCCATGGGAGCCAGCATGCTGCTGGTGATGTCGCCTTGGGCGCTGCGCAACAAGATGGTCTTCGGCAGAGCCTGGCTGGGCACCTCCATGAACGGCTACAACATCTGGCGCATGAACTCCCAGGTGGCCACGGACGAACCCTTGCACTATGTGGACAGCTTCGAGGCCGACACGATGAGCCGGCGATTGCTCGCCAGGAGAACGGATCTCACCGGCACCGAGAACGAGGCCGCGATGGACAAGGTCTACAGCGAGGAGGCGATGGCCGCCATCAAGAGCGACCCGGTCAAGTACGCGCGCCTTTGCCTGTACCATGCCATGCAGTTGTTCACCAACATCGGCGTGAAACAGACCTACGGCGTCGCCCTCACCATGGGAGACCATCTCACCCTCGTCCAACAGCTGTTCTACCTCGCCCTCGGCTTCATCGGTGCTTGGGCCATGCGCCGCGAGGGGCTCATCTGGATCCTGGCCATCGCCATTCAGGCCGCCGCCTACTCGGCGATGGTGGCGCAAATGCGTTACCTCATTCCGGTGATGCCCTTCTTCATCGCCTTCGCGGCCTTTGCCCTTTCACGCTGGCTTTGGCAAGGCCGGGCGGTCGGATGACGGGGCTGCGGCACGACTTGGCCGGCGATGCCGACATTTACCCGCGCGAAAACGGCCTGCACATGGCAAGGCAGAAGAACAAAGCGGTCACCCCGGGCTACGGTCTCGGATCGGAGTACACCCTCGTTGATCGGAAGACGCTTGCGCCGTTGATGCCGCCGGGCATGTCGGATAAAGGCAAGGACGTCATCGTTGCAGTGAACGAGGCGGGTACCGGACTGCGCCTGACCACGAACGGGCTGGCGAAGAACATCGCCACTGCGGCCGAACAGCTGGCGGCGCATCTCCCGGTGTTGGGCGCACGGGTCGCAGCGCTGACAGGTGGTGGATTGCTCCCCTCTGGTGCGCACCCCTTCGCACTGGCCTCGGACCGCGCTGCCGCTCAAAGCCCGCATCCATTCGTCGCTGACACATCGCTGTGGACCTGTTCCTCGCGCATCGAGCTGCCCTTCGCTGATGATCAGTCTTTCGGAAGACTGCACACCGCGATCCGCATGGTGCTTCCCATCATACCCGCCATCAGCGCTTCTTCGCCCTTTCTGTACGGCAAGCGGTCGCATGCGTTGAGCGCAAGGATCCTCGCCGTGCTAGGCGGTCATGCGGAGATCCCTGAGCTTACCGGAGACTGTATCCCGGAGGTGGCGCTGGACCAAGCGGACTATTACCGCATCGTGCTTGAACCCATCGCTATGGCTTTGGCGGAAAGAGGGCTTGCCGAAACCGTGGATTACCAAGTGGCCAACCGTCGGGTGGCCGTGCCTTCCTTCGAGCGCGGTACCATCACCATCACCGCCGCCGATACACAGGAATGCCTGAGTTCGGATGCGGCCATCGCGGAGATGGTCGTGGCCGTCGTCAATGCGATGAACAGCGGTCGCTGGGTGAGCAACTACCTGCAGCGGGCATGGCATGGAGCCGACCTGAAGGCCGTTCTGGCGGATACGGCCCGGAATGGTGGTGATGCGGTGATCGCCAACCGGGACCTCTTGCTCATGTTCGGCATGATGCGGGAGAGCGCGACGGCCGCAGAGCTTTGGCGTCACCTGTATCAACAGCTACGCGGTGAACTGGGCGAGGCCGCGCGGACAAGGATCGCGTTCATCCTGGACCAAGGATGCCTGGCACAACGCATCCTGCGCAGAACGGGCGATCGACCATCCCGCGAACGCTTGGTGGAGGTATACCAGGAATTGGCCGCGTGCCTCCGGGAAAACCGGGCTTTCGAGTGATCCGCCCGCGCGCTTGACTATTCCCGGCGATCCGGGTGGGTTGATCCGTGCGCGTCTTGTACCGACCGGTCGAAAGAACCGAACGATCCCGACGGCGGCCCGTTGCGCACGGCATCAAGCCCTCTGCCATGCGCACCTGCTTACTCACCTCGGCTTTTCTTTCCTCCATGGGCATGTTCGCCCAGTCGGTGCCGGTCATTTACTGGCCCCTCGACGAACTGGGGGGTACCACGGCGAACGATGCCGCAGGACCGAATGACGGCCACCTGCAAGGAAGTACGACCTGGCAACCTACAGGGGGACATCACGCCGGAGCCCTGCGGTTCTACGGCAACGATGCCCGCGTGGACCTCGGGCCGTGCGATGTCTCGGGCGGACCAGGCGACCAGTTGAGCCTCGCCTGCTGGTTCAAACCGGAGATCGTGGACGGGTCCGAGCGCATTCTGATGGCCAAGACCGTCGGTCCGAACGAAGAGGACTTCATCTGGAGCTTGAGCCTCGTGAACAGCACCGGTGCCCGCTTCCGCATCCGGACCGGAGGCGTCCTGCACACCATCGAGGTTCCTCCGAGCAGCATCTTCAGCAATACGTGGTATCACCTCGCGGCCACGTATGACGATCATGACCTGCGCCTCTTCCTCAATGGCTCCGCGGTCGCGAACGGCACGGCGGAGGGTACCATCGGCTTCCACCCCGAAGCCCCGGCAACCTTGGGAAACCTGTACGACGATTCCATGCCCTTCTATGGATCGTTGGACGATGTGCGCATCTACGACCACGAGATCGTCGGCGTGGAGGTGATCGACCTTGTCGTGGGTGATGTTTCCACTTCCGTGGAGGAGACGCCTGTGGTCTTTGGGCCTGACGGTGGGCTGCGTTTCCCTTCCGGCGACTGGAGCACGATGCGCGTCCTTGACGCGAGCGGCCGATCGGTGATGAACGAACGCATCAACGACGGGCATGGACCGTCCTTGTCCAAGATGCCCGCAGGGCTGTACCTGGTCTGCCTCCAGGGCCATGACGGCGCGATCACGCGTCGCGTGGTTGTGCCCTGAGGGTCCGAAGGCCCCTCACCGGAAAGGCCGGTGCAGGAGCCTTTGGACCACAAGTCCGTCATTCCTCCGGCAACTCCAGCACAAGGCCATCATAGGCCAGGCGCACATGCGCCGGCAATCGCGGATCCACCTCCGCCTGCTTGCCCATCCAATGACTGATGTGCGTGAACCAAGCCTGCTTCGGCCGGACTTCCTGCACGATGTCCAAGGCCTCCTGGAGGTTCAAGTGCGAATAGTGCTCTTTCTCACGCAGCGCATTCAACACGAGCACGTCGGTGCCGCGCATCTTGTCCAATTCCTCAGCGGCTATCGTCTTCGCATCGGTGATGTACGTGAATCCACCGATGCGGAACCCCAGCACAGGCATCTGCATGTGCATCACCTCGATCGGAACGACCGTCACGCCTTCCGCACTGAACGGTGTCCGGTCGATGGTCCGTAGGTCGAATTGGGGAACCCCGGGGTATTTATGCTCACGGAACGCATAGTCATAGACACGGCGGACGGCACGCAACGTGGGTTCATCACCATAGATGGGTACGGCCCGTGGTGGCTCGTGGCTGAACGTGAACGCGCGCAGGTCATCCATGCCGGCGATATGGTCCATGTGCTCATGGGTAAGCAGCACACCATCCAGGGAGCGCACACCGGCGCGCAGCATCTGCTGGCGCAGGTCGGGCCCGGCGTCGATAAGCAACCTTTTGCCCCGGATCTCCACCAGTACGGAAACGCGCAACCTCTTGTCGCGCGGGTCAATGCTCGCGCACACCGGGCATTCGCAGCCGATCAGCGGTACACCTTGGCTGGTGCCGGTGCCGAGAAATGTCACGCGCATGAACTCTGGCTGGGTGGTCGGTGAAGGAGCCGCCGCGAAGTTCACGATAACCGCGCTTCTGGAAGCGGGCTATCATGCACGGCCCCGCTGCTCTGTCCATGGACACTCTGCCGTACGGCAAGGGACCTGTTGCGGAGAGGGAGGGATTCGAACCCCCGTTGCCCTTGCGAGCAAAGCGGTTTTCAAGACCGCCGCGTTCAACCACTCTGCCACCTCTCCTGAAAGCGCATGCGTTGAGCGGCGCGAAGATAGGGCCCCGAGGCAACGGCCGTTCCCGCGCAGGGAACGGAGAGTGCAGGCTCCCTCACAGGGTTATCTTTGGGATCATGACCTTTTCGTCCCTCCCCTGCTGCCTTTTGCTGCTGCCCTTCGGGTTGAACGCCCAGAGCCATGCCACGCTGGACGCCATCATCGCGACCAAGCGGTTCCACGTCCCTGGCGAAGGGGTGCAGCTCGACCTGCACATCAGCGTGCTCGGATCAACGGCCGTCTGGAAAGCCAACGCCGCTGGGGCCAGCCAAGCCCATATCGAGGCGCTCACCATCATCGAAAGGGATACGGCGATCGTCGATTTCCGCAAGAGCGATGTCCTCGGGCCCGAACGCACGGACACGCTCGCCGGGGACTTCCTCGTGGAAGAACATTTCATGTTGCCGCCGGGTGAATACACCATGAGCGTGGAACTGAGCGACCTCAATGGCCCGGAGGAGAACCGCACCAGTTGGAAGGGGCCACTGGTCATTCCCGAGCTGTCCAAAGGCATCAGCTTCTCCGATGCGATGCTCACCGCCGGCACACGCGACGATGGTCATGGCTCCCGGGTTCCCGCGCCGTACACCGGCACCTACTATCCCACGGAGGTGGGAAGTCTTGGTTTCTATACCGAGATCTACGGGGCCGATGCGTTCTTCGGACGCGATTCCCTGTTCACCGTCAACTACCAGATCGAAGCGTATGAGAGCCATCTGGTGAAGGGGCAGTTCAAGGGCGTGCAGCGGGTGAAGGCGGGACCGGTCGTCGCGCTCAGCAAGGAGTTCCCCATCGCGGGTCTTCCCTCGGGGAATTACCTCGTGGCCGTAGAGGCCTTGGACCGGGACGGTCAGGTTCTCGCACGCCAGGAACAATTCATCCAGCGGAACAATCCGCTGCGCTACGACCTGAACGCGCTGGCTTCGGTGGAGGTCGCCAACACCTTCGTTGACGCGTTCGCCGACGCGGACACGCTCGCGGACCATGTGGCCAGCCTGCGCCCCATCGCCACGCCGCTCGAACGCCGGATCGTGGACGAGAGGCTGAAGGACAAGGACCTGCTGCTCATGAAGCGCTTCTTCTACACGTTCTGGGTCAACCGCGACGGATACGACCCCGAACGCGCATGGCGGAAGTACCACGAACAGGTGGTACTGGCCAACCGCATGTACGGTTGCCGTAACATGCGCGGCTACGAGAGCGATCAGGGCATCACCTTCCTCAAGTACGGGCTGCCCAGTAGCGTGGTGGATGGCAGCAACGACAACAAACAGCTCCCCTACCTCATCTGGCACTACTACAAGGCGGGCCGTTACTCGGACAAGCGGTTCGTCTTCTGGCAACAGAACACCGGCATCGGTTGTTGGGAGCTGCTGCATTCGGAGATCCCCGGCGAGCGCAACAACCCGCACTGGCAGAGCATGCTGAGCGCACCGCTCGGCAACGCGAGCCAGATCCAGGGTACGCGTGTACTCTCCATCGAAGGCCAGCGTGTTGAGGACAACTTCCTGCGTCCGCACTGATCGGCGTGTGACGGCGTTGTCGACTTTTGCCGACCATCGGCAAGCCCGCCCGCCGAAGTGATGGATACCGCTGTCGTCATACTCAATTGGAACGGGGAGCGTTGGCTTCGCGAGTTCCTGCCCGCAGTGCTGGAGCGGTCGCGGGCGCATGCCCGTGTGATCGTCGCGGACAACGGGAGCACGGATGGCTCAGTGGCTTGGATACGCTCGTCGATGCCGGAGGTGGAGGTCATCGAACTGCCGAAGAATCTCGGATTCGCCGGCGGTTACAACGCCGCCTTGGAACAGGTACGGGCCGATCTCTTCATCCTGCTGAACTCGGATGTGGAAGTGACCGCCGGTTGGATACCGGCCTTGCGCGATCGGCTGGAGCGCGACCCCGGGATGGCGGCCTGCCAGCCCAAAGTGCTCAGCCATCGTGATCGTGGCCGGTTCGAACACGCCGGGGCCGCCGGCGGGTTCATCGACCGCAACGGCTATCCGTTCTGCAGGGGCCGCATTTTCGAGATCACCGAACAGGACCGTGCGCAATACGATGACGAGCGCGAGGTCTTCTGGGCCACGGGCGCCTGCCTGATGATCCGATCGAGCGCCTTCCGCGAGGCCGGCGGCTTCGATGAATGGCTCTTCGCGCATATGGAAGAGATCGATCTGTGCTGGCGGCTCCGGCGCACAGGCTGGCGCATCGGCTACACAAGCAAGGCGGTGGTCTATCACGTGGGTGGCGGCGCATTGGGCTACGGAAGCCCCCGCAAGACCTACCTGAATTTCCGCAACAGCCTCTGTGTGCTGACGAAGAACCTGCGGTCACGCTGGATCGGTGGGCGGATCATCCGGCGCATGATCCTCGACGACTTCGCGGCGCTGAAGTTCCTGTTGGAAGGCCATGCCGACCATGCTTGGGTCGTGGGCCGGGCTCATCGTCACTTCTGCAGAAGACTGCCGGTCCTGCTGCGGGAACGGAAGCGTCTGGCGCGTTTGGAGAAAAGCCCTGACCTCACCGGCCAATACACGCGCAGTGTGGCCTATGACCGCTTCATCCTCGGCAACAAGACCTTCCCGCAACTGGACCAGCGCGCCTTCATCGCGCGCGGCGCGCCAGGAGGTGGTCGATAGCCATCCGGTAGCCCTCCAGCCCGAAGCCGGTGATCACCCCGGCGCATTTCGCACCGGTAATGGAGCGCTCCCGGAACTCTTCCCGCGCATGGATGTTGCTGATGTGTACTTCCACCACAGGGATCCGTAGCCCCGCGATGGTGTCCCTGATCGACACGCTGGTGTGGGTGTAGCCGGCCGCGTTCATCACCACACCGTCCCGGTCCGCGTCCGCGGCCTGTAGGGCGTCGATCAATTCGCCTTCCACGTTGCTCTGAACAAGGTCGATGATATGTCCCGGGAACGACCCACGCAGTTCAGCCAGATAGTCGTCGAATGTGCGCGTGCCATAGATCGCAGGCTCACGCGTGCCCAGGAGGTTCAGGTTCGGTCCGTTGAGGATGAGGATGCTCGCCATCGGATACAAGTTTAGGAGCCATCACAAAACAACCCTTTGGGCTGCGCTGCGGTCTTTCGCGACCATCCGGCGTTGCTCAACCCTTACAGAGCGCCCGGCTATGCGCGGGTTTCGCGCCTTGGCTGGTCGCGAAATCCCATCGCCGCGCTTTCCAAAAGTCATTTTGGGATGGCTTCCAGCACGCCCTTCCTTTGCGGTCCGTTCCGGCTGAGGGACGCTATCGCATGGACAACATCCCGCTTGCTGAACGGATGCGCCCGCGCGACCTGGACCAGGTCGTGGGACAGGAGCATCTGGTGGGGCCGGATGGCGTTCTGCGGAAGGCGCTGGCGAGCGGGCGGCTGCCGAGCATGATCCTTTGGGGGCCGCCGGGTGTGGGCAAGACCACGCTTGCGCGCCTGATCGCCGAACGGCTGAAACGCCCCTTCCACGCCCTCAGCGCCATCAACAGCGGCGTGAAGGATGTGCGGGAGGTGATCGAGCAGGCGGGAGGCGCGGGCTTGTTCGCGCGCAGCGCTGTGCTCTTCATCGACGAGATCCACCGGTTCAGCAAGGCGCAGCAGGATTCGCTGTTGGGCGCAGTGGAGAAAGGCACGATCACCCTGATCGGCGCGACCACGGAGAACCCGTCGTTCGAGGTGATCAGCGCGCTGCTCTCCCGCTGCCAGGTGTACATCCTGGAACCCCTGAATGAAGGCCAACTGATGGATTTGCTCCAGCGCGCCATGCTGGAGGACTCCGACCTCAAGGGCATACCGATCGAACTGCGGGAGACGGATTCATTGATGCGCGCCAGCGGAGGTGACGCACGCCGTCTGCTGAACACGTTCGAACTGTGCGTCCATGCGGCCCGCAAGGGTGGCGACGGCCCTGCGGTGATCACGGACGTCCTCGTTCGCGAGACCGTGCAGAACAACGCGGCGCGTTACGACAAGCAGGGCGAACAGCACTACGACATCATCAGCGCCTTCATCAAGAGCATGCGCGGCAGCGACCCCAACGCGGCGGTCTACTGGCTGGCGCGCATGGTGGAGGGCGGCGAGGACCCGCTGTTCATCGCGCGCCGCATGGTGATCCTGGCCAGTGAGGACATCGGCAACGCCAACCCGAACGCGCTGCTGATGGCCACCACGGCGATGCAGGCCGCACAGATGATCGGCTGGCCGGAAAGCCGCATCATCCTGAGCCAGTGCGCCATCTATCTGGCCTGCTCACCGAAAAGCAACAGCTCATACATGGCGATCGGCAACGCGCAGGCGGAAGTGAAGCGCAGCGGTGACCTGCCCGTTCCGTTGCATCTGCGCAATGCCCCCACCAAACTGATGAAGGAGATCGGTTACGGCGAGAAGTACCAGTACAGCCATGATTTCGCGGGCCATGTGAGCGATCAGGAATTCCTGCCTGAAGCGATCAGTGGCAAGCGCTTGTATGAGCCGGGCGACAATCGCAAGGAGCAGGAGTTCGCCGCGTACCTGCGTTCCGTTTGGAAGGAACGCTACGGTACCTGAGCACTACTGCACGATGATCCGGGTGCGCGAAGTCCTCCCCCGCCCATCGGTCAATTCGAGCAGATACGCGCCGGGGGAAAGGTCCGAAAGCGGGATAATGGCCCGGCTGGACGCTGGAATGCTCCGCTTGAAGCAGGTTGTACCCGTCAGGTCCGTGAGCCGTGCGCTGAACGGGCCTTGTGACCCATCCGGTCCTTCCACCACAACGTGATCACGCGCGGGGACCGGATAGACCCGCGGGGCGATCATGACGTGTTCATCGACCCCGATAG
>JAGODO010000076.1 GCA_017998165.1 Flavobacteriales bacterium
GTGGCCACCATCGTGAGCCGCGGGTTCGCCGCCATCCTTGACTGGATCGTGCTGTTCGGCTATTCCGTTCTGCTCTGGTGGGTGCTGCGCTTGTTCGGCATCAACCTGTGGTGGTTGGACGACTGGGTGAAGATCCTGCTGCTCGGCATCCCGTGGACCTTCTACAACCTGCTCTTCGAGATCTTCATGGACGGCAAGAGCATCGGCAAACGGATCCTTAACCTGAAGGTCGCCCGGCTCGACGGGGGCCAGCCCGGCCTGGGCCATTACCTGATGCGGTGGATCATACGGCCGATCGATTCCGCACCGCCCATCTTTCTCGGTGCCGTCGTCGTGCTGTTCAACGGCAAGGGTCAACGGCTCGGGGACATCGCCGCCGGAACGTGCGTGATCTCGCTCAAGCAGCGCGTTCGGCTCAGCGATACGTTGCTGGCGGATGTACCCGAGGGCCACATGCCCACCTATGCCGAGGTCATACGCCTGAGTGACGCGCATGCCCGGCTCTTGAACCGCGTGCTGCGGAATACGAGCACACGCCGCCGCCGGCTGATCGCGGAGATGGCGGAACGCGTGAAGCGGGAGCTCAGTATCACGACCGAACAACCTGCCGAAGAACTGTTGAAGACCGTCCTGATGGACTACGTCCACCTGACGTCGAAGTGAACGGATGGTCAGCCCTGGAACCCGCTCTTGCGGTGGCTGCCGTCGCAGTAGGGCTTGTTCCCCGACGACCCGCAACGGCACAGCGCACATCGCTCTTCCTTGAGTTCCACGCGTCCGTCCGCATGCCTCACCTCAATGGTCCCCTTCACGATCAGTGGGCCGTTGGCCGTGACTTCCACGGACGCGCCGGGGCCCGTGCTGCTCGTATAGCCGTCCTCGTTCGTCGCCGCGCGGCTGGATGTGTCCTCCGGTGAAGCAGCGATGCTCAATGCGCCGCTCGGGCATCGCCCCACTTGATCAGTAATGCGCTGGCCTTCGTCGCCATCAGGGTGTATCCAGGGGCGTTCTCCAGGTTTGAAGACCGCGGGAAGCCCCTGCCAGCATTTCTTGCTGTGGATGCACAGATGTGGTTTCCAGAGAATGGTGACTTCCCGGCCGGAGTAACGGATGGTGCGCTCTATCGCCATGGTCGGATGGTCCGTGGCCTTAGGCCTTGGCGAAGACCTTGAGCTTCGGGGCCTCGCCTGCGTAGGTGGTGCCGACGTACATGATGATGCGTTCGAGAACGTCCACATCCGCCTCTTCCAAACGCCGGAACCGGATGCAGCTCTTTCCGCAGTTACGCGTGCGCAGGTCGTGCTTGAAAGCGCCCAGCAGGTCGTACGGCATCACATAGAAGGTCATGTGGTTCTTCTGGCTGGCGAGCGCGAAGACCGGTTGGCCGTTGAGGTGGTAGGTGGGCATGCCGTACGCCATGTCCTCTTTCGCCTTGGGCCAGTGCTTGCGCACGAGCTGGCGGATGCGGGCCATGGGGATCTGTCGTTCTTCGGGGAGATACTCGAAGTACGTGTGCGCGGTGGTGACGGTGAGCGGCATGTGGTCGGTCCCGGGGAGCCGGGCGGGTGGGACGTCGAAGCTCGTGAATTCCCGGATAAGTGCCACTGTCCATCAGGTCACCACCCGCCCATCGTCCATCACGATGGTGCGGTCCGTGCGCGCAGCGAAGTCGTTGTCGTGCGTCACGATGAGCAGCGACCGTGTTTTTTCCGCCGCGATCTTCTTGAAGATGTCGAAGACGATGGCACTGTTGCGGCTGTCCAGGTTGCCCGTGGGTTCGTCGCCCATTATGATGAGCGGGTCGTTGATCAATGCTCGCGCGATGGCCACGCGCTGCTTCTGCCCACCGCTCAATTGGTTCGCCCTCTTCAGGGCATGCTCGTCGACGTCCAGGTCCTTCAGCAGTTGCATCGCGCGCGCTTCGACCTCCGCAGCGCTTTTACGGGCCAGCTTCAGTCCGGGAAGCATCACGTTCTTCAGCACACTGAACTCGGGCAGCAGATAGTGGAACTGGAAAACGAAGCCGATCTTCTCGTTGCGGATCTCGGACAACCGCGTGCCGCTGAGCGCGTGCGTGGGCTCGCCATCGATCCGCAGTTCGCCCTCGTAGTCCGTGTCCATCGTGCTCAGGATGTACAGCAGGGTGCTCTTGCCGCAACCGCTCTTGCCGGTGATGCTCACGAACTCGCCACGCGCCACGGAAAGGGAAACGTCCTTCAATACCGGTACTGTCACCGGGTCGTGGAAGGACTTGTTCACCTTCACCACATCGAGGACGTTGTGCTCGGCGCTCATTTTCCACGGATGATCTCCACCGGGTCCACTTGGCTCGCCTTCCTGGCCGGGAACCACCCCGCGATCCAGGTGGTGATGAGCGCGAAGGTGACCGCGATGATGTAGTATTTCGGGTTGTAGTCGATGGGGAAGGTGGTGACCGTGGGCAGGGCTTGAGTGACGAAAGGAATGTTGTCGATCACGTTCTGCAGGCCGAAGCCGAACAGCAGTCCGCCCACACCGCCGAAGATCCCGATGATCATGGACAGGGAGAGGAAGATCCTCCGCACGTCGCTCCCGCTGAAGCCGGTGGCTTTCAGGATGGCGATGGCGTCGAGTTTCTCGTAGATCATCATGTTCAGGATGTTGTAGATCCCGAAGCCCGCCACGATCAGCAGCACAACGCCTACCGCATAACTGATGATGCTCCGCACATTGCTGCCCGTCTCGAACTGCGCGTTCGCGGTCTGGATGTCGATGGCGTCCACCCCGAAGCGTTCGCTCAGCTCTTTCGCCATGGCCGGGGCATCCAGAATGTCATGCAGCTTCACGTTGATGTCGGTGTAGTAGGTACTGGGCCGCCCGAGCAACTTCTGCACGGTCTTGATGCTCGCGTAGCACTGCACCTTGTCATAGTCCGCGATGCCGCTCTGGAAGATCCCGGTCACGCGCAACAGGGTGCGATCGCCGGCGGCGGTGGTCACTTGCACCACGTCGCCCAGATCGGCCGCCATCATCTCGGCGAGCCCTTTGCCCAACACGATGTTGTTTCCCCCGGTGGCCAGGTCGTGCGGTTCACCTTGGGTCAGGTAGTCGGCGAACTGGTAGTAACGGACCTCTTGATCCACCTTGATGCCACTGACCTGTCCGTTCAGGTCCACCGTGCCCACATTGAAGAAGACTTGCGCGACGAGTCTGGGCGAAACGGCGAGCACACGCGGGTCCTTTTCCAGCGCGCTCATGATGCCGGTCGCATTGGAGATGCGCTGGAGCTCGCTCTTGGGGCGCACCGAACGGACGAAGTTGTGCGTCGTGCTGTCGGTGGTGCGGTCAATGGGTTGTTCGGGCGATGCCTTGAGCTCGTTGTAGAGCCGGACATGCGGTGTGCGGTTCAGGATGAGCCCGTCCAGCAGGTCGTTCAACCCGTTCATGAAGCCCAGCAAGGCAACGAACATGGTGATGCTGAAGGTGACGCCAACGGCCGCAACGATGCTCTGTTTCAGCTTGGCCCGGAGCAGTGTGAAGGAAATGTCGAGCAGCAGCCGCATGCCTACGGCTTGTAGAGCACCGTTGTGCTATCGATCCCGCTCAAGACCTCCACGCGCTCCAGGTCCCGCGCCCCGAGTTCCACCGGTTTTCGCTCGTCTTCGGAGATGAGCACGGAGGAGCCGTCCACGATGTACGAGGCCGGGATGGTGATGGCGTTCGTCTTCTTCCGGAGCACGATGCTCGCTTCCACCGTGAGGTTCGGATAGAGCACGGGCGGGCGCTCGTCGAACCGCGCTTCCACCGTGAACGTGCGCGAGCGCTCGTCCATGATGGGGATGATCCGCATGATCCGCGCTGTGTACACCTTGCGATCATCGATCTCCAACGACACGTGCACCTCTTGTCCTGGCTTGATCAGCGCGATGTCCTTCTCGTCCACCTCCAGATCGAGGTAGAGATCGGTGGCACTGCCGATCACGGCGATGGCCTTCTGCGGTGTGGCCAGTTCCCCCGGCTCGATGGTGAGGTTGTACACACGGCCATCGATCAGGCTGCGGGGGGTGCGGTCATCGTTACCGGCGGTGTTGATGATCGCGTTGTTGCGGGAGACGTCCAAGTCGCTGCGCAAGCGGTTGCGCGTTTCCTCCAAGACACTTGAGGCCCGCTGGAACGCCGATCGGCTGGTGGTGAAGGCCAGTTCGCGCTGCTCCAGATCCGCCTTGCTGCCGATCTGCTGCGACCAGAGTGCTTGCTGGCGGGCATAGTTCGCACTGTCCAGTCGCAGCTTGTCCTTCGCCTGCTGCACCGCTTCCCTGAGTTGCGCGAGGACAGGACCGTTGTCCCGGGTGTTCTCTTCCAAGGTGCGCAATTGGGCCAAAGCGCTTCGCGAAGCGGCCCCGCTGCTCCGGTCGTCGAGCCGTAGGAGCGGCTGGCCGGCCTTCACGGTATCGCCCTCTTGCACGAGCAGGGCTGTCACTGTTCCGTTCACAGTGGGATAGACGGTGTACTGGCCCACCGCTTTCACCACACCGTTGGCATAGACGCTCTCGGTGATCGGGCCGATCACAGGCCTAGCGGTCTCGTGCTTCTTTCCACAGGCACCTAGCGCGACCAAGACGACAACGGGGATGATCCTCTTCACATCACCAAAGGAACGACAACCCCGCGATCAGCGAACTGACGTCCGTCGTGCGCTGCCCAGCCGGATGCGATCGCCCGTATGGCGGTAGAGCCGCCTGCGGTACGTGTTCCGGATCCGATTCAGCGCACCAGGACCAGTCGGGTGGAAAAGACCCGCCCGTCACGATCGGTGATGCGCACCAGGCAAGGCCCGGAAGCCAGGTGCGGGATCGCTACCGAGAGCCTGTCAACTGTGCAGTTCGCGGCGGCCAAGAGTCGACCTTGCGCATCGAACAGGTCCACCCGGCCGATGGGGGCGCCATCCGTTCGCGCGATGCGCACCGTTCCATCCATCAACAAGACGGACAAATTCCCATTGGACAGGTCGTCGATCGCATTGTCCGTTCCGATGCACGGCTCCAGTACGGTGAATATGCTCGGCGTCCCTTCGCTGAGTTCCATTTGTGGTGAGGAGGTGCCGTTCCAGGGGGCGCTGTTTACGCTGTAGTAGACGCTGTCGCCCGTGAGGAAGGGGTTGAACACGGTGCAGGTGTAGTTCCCCGGCGGCAGGCAGACCGTGTCGTGGGCTTGCAAGAGGCCACCACTGAACGTGAGTTCACCCGAATCGATGATCTGCTCCAGCGTGTCCGTGATAGTCCAAGTGAACGACGCGCCCGAGGCGGAAAGGGTGGTCGCGAACAGGGTCGGGTAGAGTGTCGCGCATGGCGCCTGTGGACAGAGCGTCACCAGAAAATGCCAGGTACACCTCAGGGAATCGTTGAATCCGGTCCAGAGTTCCAGCCGGGCCTCGAACGACCCGTCGGGCAGCGTTGCGCCCGGCATGATGTGCAGCTTGTGCAGTTGTTCGCTGGCTATCGCGAAGTACTCCGCTTGTTCTTGGGCCAGTGTGTCATTGTTCGCGTCGTACAGGATGAAGGACGGGTAGCTCCAGCCGATCTCTCCGTTGTTGATCACCATCACGTCGATGATGCCGCCATCCAGCGGGTTGTAACCGAGGACCGAGGGGACCAGGTCGTTGCAGTCCTCCTGCGCGGAAGCAGGGAAGAGGGAGATCGGCAGGACGAAAGACAGAACGATGGATCGCGTCTTCATGGTGGCGGCGTTTGAAGGGCGAAGTTCGATGGACCGGAACCCCACCCCGCTGCACGGAACCGGTCAACCCTTGTACAATTCCCGGACCTGGTCGCGGTATTCGACGGGGGTGAGTCCCGTGGCTTTCTTGAACACCCGGCTGAAGTAAGCCGGGTCTTCCATGTTCAACGCGAAGCCGACCTCCTTCACGCTCATGGTGGAGTGCAGCAGCAGGCGCTTCGCTTCCAGGATCAGGCGGTCCTGCAGGACGTCCATGGCGCTGCGGCCGATGCGCGCCCGCAGCATATCGCTCAAGTGGTCCACGGAGATCGCGTAACGCTCCGCGTATGCGCCTACGCGGCGTTCGGTAAGGAAGTCGCGCTCCACGTCGCCGAGGAAGCGCCGGGTGACGTCACCGGGCTCCATGTCGGTGCGGCGTTCTTGTTTCGCGCCGGCCCAGTGCGCGCATTTGGCGATGAGCACCGCGAGCAATCCGTTCGCTGCTCTGCGCGAGGTGGGGTCGTCCGTCGCGGTCTCCCGCGCGATCAGTTCCAACAGCGTGCGTGCGAGGTCGATCTGGTCCGGACCCAAGGTCCAGACCGGGCCGCCGTGCGATCCGCCGAACAGCATGTGCAGGTCGTCGTCCATGGCATCGCCGTGGATGGCCTCGCGTTGGAACATCAGGACCAGGCCGCTGGAATCGGCGCTGCGGCCAAGCCGATGCACCTGCCCGGCAACGATCGCGTGCATGCATGGCGCAGTGAAGGGATGCACGGCCAGGTCGATCATGTGCTCGCCGCTTCCTTCCGCCAGGAAAAAGATCTCGTGGAAGTCATGGCGGTGTACCTCGTTGCGCACATACTCGTCGCGCGGCAGGAAGCGCTCCACCCGCACAGGCCGGGTGTGGTGGTCGTGCAGGTGGTGAACGGGGATCTCCGCGTTGCGCATCTCAGGACCAATGACGTGGCGTCGGCCGTGTTCGCCGCCCAGGCATCACTTCACGGCATCGATCCATACCTCCCGACCGGCCCGGGGTGGGATGGAGTTGTGGCAGGGTTCCACGGAAACACGGCTGAACCGCTTGTTGAACCGCTCGATGTATTCCGCACGTGATCCGCCGAACGGCGGAGCATCCGGATCCTTTCCGGGGGCCGGGTCATCGAAGAGCACACCTATCAGATGGCCGCCCGGGGCGAGCAGCGTGTGCATCTGCTCCACGTACCGGTCCCGCAGTCCGGGATCGATGGCGCAGAAAAATGTCTGTTCCAGTATGCGGTCATACAGGCCCTGGTGCGAGAAGAAGTCACCGACGAGCAGGTGCTCTTCCGGGAAGTCAGGACAGCGCTGCAGGAACTCGGCGAAGGGACCGCCCGTGAGGTCCATCAGCCACACGTTGCGGAAGCCGCGCTCATGCAGGTATTGCCCCTCCCATGCGCGTCCGCAGCCCGGAATGAGTATGCGCAGGTCCTTGTCCTCAAGCCGATCGATGTACGCCGTCAGCGGCCTGCTCGGCGCACCGATGTCCCAACCATCCGTGCCGATGTCGTAGCGGTGCTGCCAGTAGTTCCCGTCGAATGTGCCCATGCTCAGTCCAGCAGTTCGAAGCGTAAGGCCATCGTGGTCTGCGATGAAGAGCCGAGCTGCATCAGCACGTCGTCCTTGTCGCCACCCTTCTCCAGTTTGAACAGTTGCTCCAGCACCGACCCTTCATTGCGCGGTATTTCCTGCACGCTGATCACCTTGCCCAGACGTCCCCCCGTCACCGCCACCAGCGCTTCCGCTTTGCGCTTGGCCTGTTCGTGCAACTTCCTCATCAACCGCGGAGAAGCGCTCGATGCGGCGCCGTAGTGCGCCTCCTTGGGCGATCCTGACCAGCCGTTATGCCCGTCGGCCATCTTGTAATAGCGCTCCATGTCGGCGGCCTTCAACTGGAGGAGGTAGGTATTCACTTCGAAGGTCTTGTTGCTGTTCCCGGAATAGTCCTGCGTATGCTCCGTGGAACTGAGCCGGTAAGTGAAGCCGTTGCTTTTCACCAGCGAGAGAAAACGGTCCTCGTAGGTCTTCGCTTCCGCGGCCGACTTGTCGATAATCTTCTCGTAATCGATATCCGCATCGCCCAGCGCGGAGGCGTTGTTCATCGCGAGCTGCACAGGGTCGTCCATGCGCACCTCCAGGTCCATGCCCTCGAACGGCAGACGGACCGAATCGCTCACCTGCACTTCGATGAAGCGGGGCGTGGCCTGTGCGAGGAGCAGGGCAGGAAGGAGGAGGGTGGGCAAGAGGTTCGCTACGCGCATGGGGGGATCGTTGCGCGGCGAAGCTAGGGAGCGCCTCAACAATGGCATGCTTTGGCTCAACACGGTGCGGTCCTGGCGGACCGGCCACGATGAGCACGTGATGTCGAGCGGGTACATCGGGGCCCAATACCGATGAACGAAGGCGGGATAGTGAGCTGGTCTGATCACCGCCCGATTTTGTGAAGCACGACTCTTCCCTCGCTCTTTCCTCTACCTTCATCATCTCTTTCACCCACGAGATCATGCTGTCATCATCCCATCCGAGCGGGGCGATCGCTGAAGCAAAGTAGGCACCGCCCACCGAACCCGTGCGGTTGTCTACGGGATGCCCTGACGAGCAACACCCGCCTTGGAACAGGGCATTATCGAAGCGGGCTGAATACGACCGGACATGCTACCGGTCAATACGAACAGAGCGATGCTCACCAGGACAGTGGATGACAGGTGCTCCTTCGCAAGCTTCGGCTTGGCCTTGGGCTGCCTGTTGTTCATGGAGCCCCTCCGCTGCGAAGCGCAGGGCAATCTGGTGCCGAACCCGAGTTTCGAAGCTATTGATGCATGCCCGTGCGTTGTGGGTTTTGAGCCCGGGGGCAAGCCTCTGCATTGGGAGAAGTGGAGCCAATCACCTGACTACTTCCATGCCTGCATAGATCAAGCCTGTTCGTTCGATACGATTTTGGACGTGCCATTGAATGGATTTGGCTTTCAATACGCGCATAGTGGGGAGGCGTATGTCGGTATGTACGCCTACGAGGGTAACTCGGACTACCGAGAATACGTCGGTTGCGAACTACTGGAGCCGTTGGTCCTTGGGCAAACTTACCTGGTGAGCTTCTATACCAACGTGGCTTTTGGCGGAACCTACTCTTCTCCGACATGGGCCTGCAACAACATGGGTATGCTCTTCACCATGGACCCAAGCATTTGGATCGGTAGTGAACAGCCGTCATTCGCGCTGCGGAACTATGCTCATCTACTAAGCGAGGAGGTTATCAGTGATACGGCCGCATGGTCATTGGTTGGCGGAACTTTCACGGCAGATAGCGCATATCGGTATTTGGTGCTTGGTAATTTCTTTAGTGATGAGCTTACGGATACGACACATGTCGTGCCTGGCCCGTCACTTGGAGCATATTACTTCGTAGATGACGTATGCGTGAGTCGAGGTGGGGGCCAGTCATGCGCACCGGTCGGCGTGCGCGAGCAAGACGCAACACGATTCAGTGTTTTCCCAAATCCTGCGTTCGATTGGCTCGAAGTGTCTCCACAATTGGAGCCAGGTGTAAAATGGGAGGTTCTGGATCTTGCAGGTCGCTCGATCTCTCAAGGTGAAACGAGCCACGATTCCCGACAGATCGAATTAGAAGGCTGCGCGCCTGGAGAGTTATTTTTATGTATCCATGGAAGGTCGAGGCAATACGTTCGATTCGTAGTGATACGGTAGCATCGCTTCGGTCTTCATGTCAGTTGAAAACGAAGACCATGACTACAAAAGGAATCGCCACCTGCGTTGTGGCGGGAACATTTAGTGTGTTTGCGCTTGCTCAAGGACCGCCTGATTGGAATACAGCGGGTAATCTCATCCTTGGAGGCGAGTGGTTCGGTGCGACATCGGGGAGCCTCATACCGCTTTCCTTCGAAACACGCGCGAACCAACCGATGCGATGGAGCACCGACAACACACTGCACATGCGGCTCACTCAAACGCTAACAGGCCAAACCATCAATGGCTTTGGTGGTTTGGACCTGAGCGGGCATCTGGGCATTGGCACCTTCACTTCGCCGAACATCGTAGAGCCATTTTCTCTCCTTCATCTGGACAATGGAGGCTCGCAAGCCACCGGTTATCGGCCCTGGCAGGATGGAGGATTGACCTTCACGCAGAACTCCGATATGGGATGGATGGCCTGAGGAACGAAGGAGGCCTTTTAAACCATCTGGTTCTCGCATGGGGTGATAATCTGATCGATGAAGGGCCAGACCGGATGAAGTGGATCTTTCTGACAGCGCCGGGAGGTGGTGGGACCGCAGGCACGCTGGACGGATTGGAAACCGCTCGAATGGTACCCAGCGATGATGGGAACCAAGCTTATTTCGGCATCGGCGATTGGTTCACCACAGGAATGGATGTCGATCCCACCGAGCGATTGGACCTGTTGGATGGCCGCGCGCGCATCCGTGTGCTGCCCGATCTCGCAGGAGAGGCCGATGCTGCGTACAAGATCATGGTCGTTGATGACACACCCTTTCCCAGCGCTGAGCGCGGTGTGGTGAAATGGGTGGACCCCTCGGCGATCCTCGGATGCGAGTGGACGGTGCAGCCGGACGATGATCTTGCCACCGCCTATGACCCGAGCGCGCCAAGCGGATGCCCGGCAAAGGAGAACTATGTCGGCATCGGAACCAACGATCCCAGGGCCAAGTTCGACGTCCTGAAAAGTGACAACAGCGAACTCTCGCCCAATCCCTACGATGCCGCACTCTTCCAGAACGCCATCGGTGACCTTTGTCAGGCCAGCAGGAGTTGGGCCCGTTGCGCTGGTGGCACCAGCATTGGTGCTCGGATGATGGGGGAGAATTCCGGGCGGAACTGGGGTACGGTGTCCGAAGCGAGGGGCGGTGGCGCTGCCGTGGGTGTTCTCGGGTTGGCGGATGGCCTGTCGTCGGCGCAGCCTGTCGGGGTATGGGGCGTGGCACTGAATCCACCTGGCGGCGGCATCAATTGGGGCGGATTCTTCGATGGTTACGGCTTCCTGGGTATCGGACCTTGGATCTACTCGGATTCGAGCCTGAAACAGAACATCGCTGACATTCAGCAGGAGGACGCACTTTCCAGGTTCATGCAATTGGAGCCGAAGAGCTTTGAGTTCAACACATCCGCCCATCCCTCATGGGGCTTGCCCGAAGGGACCCAGAATGGATTCCTTGCGCAAGACCTGGAGGAGGTTTACCCCCACTTGGTGGTCGATGCCATCCATCCGGCCCGGATCGATTCCGTGGGCGAGGTCATCGAGCCAGAGGCTGGATTCAAGGCCATGAACATGGAGGGCCTCATTCCGGAGATCGTGGCGGTCGTGAAGTCGCAACAGCAAACGATCGAGGCGCAGAATGCACGTATCAGTGCATTGGAAGAGGTGGTTCACGCCTGCTGCGCTGCCAGCGATGGAACCCGCTCCGCCGCGAACTCGGCGGGAACCGGAGTAGGCTTGGAAACAGACCTCCGCATCATTCCCAACCCGGTGGCCGAACGGACGGATTTGCGTTACACACTGGCGCATGCAGGTCGCGTACGTCTGGAGGTCACCGATCAAATGGGTCGCGTGGTGCTCACGCAGGATGAAGGGGAGCGAGAAGCCAGCGCTTACGCGTACCAGTGGGATACGACCGCGCTGGCACCGGGCACCTATCACTGTGAGCTTTATGTGAACGGTGAGCAATTGGTGCGCAAGGCGGTGAAGTTGAACACGCGCTAGTGCTTGCTCGAAAGGCGCGAGTGTGAACGGGTCAGGCACCCGCGCTCTCGCGCTATTGACCTTTTCGCGACAAGTCTGCCGTCGTCATGGCTGCGTCGGCGTCATCTCCTTCCAGTTCTGGTCTTGGAGTACGCTGCTGGGATCGAAGCTGGGTGAGTTGCTGAGGATGTAGGTGCCATCACCGCGGCTCCAGGCCTGGTCGTAGCCGCTGCTGAGTTCCACTTTGCCGTTGCCGTCCTGGTAGGTCTGCACCTCGCGGATGGTCTGCACGAAGGAGGTGTGCATGCGGTCCTGGCTGCTCTGCTGGCTTTCCCACGAACGCATCTGGTTGTCCATGCTGGCCATTCGGTCGTTGTGGGCTGCCGTGCCGGCCGCTCCTTGTGCCTGGATGTTGGCCATGCGCTGGTTGTGCGCGGCGGTGTTCGCGCGGGTCTGTGCATCGATCGCGGCCATGCGCTCGCGGTGCATCATGTCCTGTTGTCCGCGCATGCGCACGAAGAAATCGTCGATGGAGCGTTTCCATTCCGGGTTGGTGCGGAAGCTGCTTTTCACGTTGGTGAGGAAGCGCTCGGCCTCGTCTTTCCGCGCTGCGGGGAAGCGGACGAAGCTGCGCTCGGCCGCCACGCTGGTGGTGATCTGTTGCATCATCCCGCTGTACGCGTCCTGCATGTTGTTGAAGATGTTCGATACCGAGCAGATGGCCACGCCTTCGGTACCGTCGGTCCATTTCAACCGTGCGGTGATGGCGCTGTTCTGCACCTCGGGCATGCCGCCCATTTGTCGTATCGCGTCAAGCGTCCGTTGCGATTGCTGGTCCATTTCCTCTTGCGCGGCGCTGTTTTCTTGCACCTCGGTGATGCTGGCGCCCTGTAACTCGCGGGGGCCGAAGACTTGCCGCAGGTATTCTTCCGCAGGCATGGGCCCACCGAACTCACAACCGCCGTTCTGCGCTTGCATCATCATGTTCTGCTGCATCATGGGGTCGGAAGCGGAACCCCAGGTGTGGAGCGGTAGTGAAACGTATTTGATCGCGCCATCGGGTGAAGTCGCGGTCCAGCGCCCGGTGACCATCTCGCCCCGGCAAGCGTTCATGTCTTTCCACGTGATGCCACCCTCATGCTTCCAGCCCTTCGGCAGCAGTACGCTGAAAGCCTCCGCCGGCTGCTCGAAACCCTGGTTGTCCATGAAGCGCACGCGCTCCATCACGAGGTAGTCCTTGCCCTCCACGAACATCTTGGCGCTGGAAGCACCGCCTTGTGCTGCGGCCGGGTTGGTGCCGGCGTCCCCACAGGAAGCCAGAACAACGGCGAGGACCAAACAAGAAGGAACTGATGGGCGCATGGGATAGTGCTTTGTACAAACCTATCGAGGTCTGGACGGGATGTGAACAGTGCGGTAGCCCCATGAACGGGGGATGGGCGCGGAACCGAACGTCGGCGCGATTCTGGGTCAAGCCCGGAATGACATCACTCTTGGACGGCGGAACGGGTGCGGAAACCGCGCCCGTCCCGCCGTCTTGGCAATTTGTCACCCCGGCCTTGCCCCGGAGCCTCATCCGGGGCGGGGTCGCGGAATGAACCGCTCTGACCGCCGATCACTTCTTCTCCAGCTTCTTCCAACTCTCTTGGAACGCCACGTTCGGATCGAAGAGCGGGTCGTTGCTCAGGATGTACGTGCCGTCCGGACGGCTCCAGGCCTCGTTGTAGCCGGCGCTAAGTTCGATGCCTCCGCCATTGGGATCGCGCCAGGTTTCCACCCCGCGCAGGGTCTGGCTCCAGCCCTCGGCAATGCGGTCGCGGCTGGCCTGACCTTCTTCCCAGGTCCGTTGCTGCAGCTCAGCTGAGTAATTCATCGCATCGCGCTGGATCGCGGCACGCTTGGCCGTCTCCTGCCGTTCCACCGCCGCGACGTTGTTGAACATGCGCTGCACACCCGCCTGCCATTCCGGGTTCACCCGGAAACTCGCCAGCACACCGCTCAGCAGCTTTCGCGCATCGGCTTCCTTGCCCGCAGGACACTTCACGGCCACCTTCTGTTGGGTGACGCAGGTGTAGCTCGCGCTCTGACCGCCGGTCATGTA
>JAGODO010000353.1 GCA_017998165.1 Flavobacteriales bacterium
CCATCAACGCTGCTGTGGTATACGGGCAGGATCCCGCAGAACGAGGAGCCGCACTCCAGCGAATCACCCCGCCAATGGAACCAGTAGTAGTGCCCGGGTACCAGGTCGTACAGCTTCTCGAGGTCGATGCGGCCTTGGGCATTGAGAACGCTCTGCGGCAAGGCCGTCGCATCGCGCGGCACCGGATCGCCGAGGAGTTGTATCCGTTCACCGGAGGCGAGGTCCCAGCTCAACAGGTCCTGGCAGCCCTGCTCCATGTGCGTGGAGAACGCACCGCCGTGCTCGCGTGAAAGATGGAAGAACATCAGTGCCTGCCGAGAAGCGTGTTCTTCAGGTCGTTCATCGCCCAGAAAGCGCGATAGGGCTGCATGCCGAAATGCGCACCCATCTTGTAGTCGAACTTCAAGCGCGCATATGCCGGGGCCATCCTCCAATCGGTGCCCACGCGGGGTATGCGGTCCTGGGCACCTCGGCGCGCATGCATCCTGCCCACGGTGGTGGCCACATAGCCCGCCTGTTTCGCGACGGCGTGCGTACCGTCGCTGTTGCCCCCGTGCGGCCAGCACAGGAAGCGGACGGGTTTATCGAGTTCCTTTTCAAGCACGCGTTTCGACCCGATGATCTCGTATTCGATCCGTTCCACCTGCTCCGGGAAGGATTCCACAGATCGCACCAGACCGCCCTCGGACATCCTGCGCGCATGAAGCTCGCGCAAACCCCGCTCATAGGCTGGGCGTTCCTCAACAACGGACAGATCATGCTGTGAAGCCAGTCGCCTTGCTTCCTCCAGGAATCCGGCATCGATGGCCCTTTTCCTCGCCACGACCGAAGACGTTTCCTCGAACAATGGTGTGCCGAGGAACATGCGCTGCGCGAAGTCCGGAGCGTCCATGTAACGCGGCTTCTCCTCCACCGAAAAGGTGTTCAGCAGCGGATAGTATCCTTCGAAGCCACCATAGTAGACCGACCGCAAAGCATCCGATACGATGTACTTGGTATGGCTCATCGTATGCGATTGCACATCGACATGACCGGAGCGTTGCATCGCACGCAACTCTCCCCACGAGAGTTGTCCGAGCCCGACCAGCTTCTCCATGTCACATTCGCCCTTCCACACATTCTCCAGGTTCGGCCTCACCCTGTCCGTCGGCTCGATGAGTTCGGGACAAACGAACAGGGTCATCTTGAGGCCATGCTTGCGGATGATGGGGAACGCATAGACCCAGTTGTCCAGCAAGCCATCGTCGAAGGTGATGCAGAGCGCCCTCCCCCGCGCCGGCGTCCGGCCGTTGCGCACGTTCCACCATTCATCGAGGAAAACGGTATCCCAGCGTCGCTGCACGATCTGTTCCATCTGCCGCTCGAAGCGGGCCAACTCCATGGTGAGGAAACTCAGCGGCCAGCCCTCGAATGGCTTGGGCGCCACCGAGTGGTAGTAGATGACCAAGGGGCTCTGGTGATCCATCATCGGTTTTTCCCGATCTCCGCATCAGCGTGGATCCGCTCCATGCTGTTCAAGTGCATGCCCATGTCGAAGCGCTCCGCGAACGGACCCGAAAGCGCGAAGACCTTCTCAGCGAGTTCTGCGTAGCGTTCCACGGCCGCCACGAAATTCCGGATGAACGCGGTTCCATCCAAAGGGGCGCCCAGGCTGAACGTTGACCTGTCCCCATGGATCTCCGCGAAAGCAGGCAGGTCGCTGGTCAGCACGGGCAGTCCGTTGATGATCGCCTCGGCGAGCACGTTGCCGAACGATTCGTGGGAGCTGGGGAAAAGCACGAGGTCCACCGAAGCGTAGAACGTGGGCATGTCCTTCACCCAGCCATGAAAGAAGATGCGGCGACGATAGGGGCTGCTCAGTGCATGTTCCCGCACGTCGTCCTCTTCGGGCCCGGTGCCGGCGAGGTGCAGCTCCAGTTCTGGAAAGTTCCCGGCGATGGCGTCGAAAGCCCTGACCGCGAGTTCGGCGTTCTTCCCGCGGGCCATCCGCCCCACATAGGCCATACGTCGCAGTTGTGTGCGGTGCCTTCTTCCAGCGAGCAAGGGAGCCGCATCGAAACCGTTGCTCACCACGACCGGTTCGAACGGGACGGCGGTCCGTTTGAAGGTTGCCGCCGTGTAGTGCGAATTGGCTACGAGAACCGGGCGGAAGGGCAGGGTCATCCACCACGCGCAGCGCAGGAACCAACGGTCGATGGTCCCCTTCCAGAACAGAGTGCCGTGGATATGGTACACAGGGCGACGAACGCCCGCGAGCAGGGTAAGGAGCAGCAGGACCGGACCGCTGTTCAGAAGGTGGAACCGATCGTGGCGGCACCTGCGGCAGTACCGGAAATACGCAGTGTACATCGCCCTATTGGACGCGTATCCGGTTGAATAGCCGTCCACTTCATCCGTCAGATCATTCGGCCCCGGTCGCAGGCTGAACAGGTGTGTTTTGCGCGACGACCTGAAATGGCGCACATAGGATGCGGCATAGTTCTCCATGCCGCCCGGTTCCGCGCGCCAAAGCACGAAATGGATGGGCGCCCGGGGAGGCATGTTTCCCGCTATGCGATCCGTGACGTTCACGTCCCAAGGGGATCCGCATCGTGGTAACACCATGCGCCGAAGGTGAAGAACAGCGCCTGCGGGATGGTGATGCCCGGTTCTCCGGCGAACTGGAACCATTGGCCCGAGCTGGAATGGATGATGAACCAGGCGACGAGAAAGACGGGGAATACCAACAGGCCCTGACGGCGGATGTCCGTGAGCGGCAAGGCAACGGCCCGGGCGGTGATCTTCCAAGCGAAGAAGAACAGGAATGCGGCCATGAGCAGCGCTCCCACGATGCCGCCGTGCAAGAGCACGTTGTGATTGCCGACATGCGAATCGCCGTATTCGCGGTACTCATTGGAGAAACCCCAGCCGGTGAGCGGTGATCCGCTCCATTTCTTCATCACGCGCGGGGCGCGACGGTCGAGGCGCTCAAGCGTTCCGCCTGCGGTCAGATCCCCTTTCGCCAGCTGGCCGACGGTGAGTATCCGATCCGAAGCCTCTTCGAACTGGTGGCGTACAGCGGGCACACGCAGGAGCGCGAAAAGCAACGCGGCCCCCAGCGCTGCACCAAGAGCGATGCGGCCGGGCCGAAGGCGGACGACCAGGATCGCGTAAAGCAACAACAGCGCGCTGAACGCGATCACCCAACCGCGCGTGGCGGAGAGGAACGCGGCGAGGACGTCGGCGACGATCACCGCCAGGAAGGCGAGGCGCTTCCACGGAACGCGCTCGGCCGTAAGGGAAAAAAGAGCCCCGAAGCAGGAGATGAGCACCATGCCCGAACTGTAGAAACCGCGGTAGGTCTGTCCCCGTCCAAGCACCTCGGTGAATTCCAACTTCTGCTTCACGCCCAACACCTGTGAAGGCGCATTGTGGGTGACCAGCGTGAAGACCTGCGCGAACAAGGCCAGCAAGGCGAACGGGGCGAAAAGCTCGAAGGTCGTACGATAGTGTTCGGACCGGGTCATCAAGCGCGGCAGCGTAACGAACAGTGCAAGCGGCAGGACGTACTTGACGATGCGGAAATGGAACTTCAGCTCCGGGGTGACCCCGATGGCATAACCCTGCGACACGAGAAAAAGCACGTACACC
>JAGODO010000354.1 GCA_017998165.1 Flavobacteriales bacterium
GGCTGGTAGTACACACGGGCATGCACCGTGAGCGCGCCGGCATACCCGCCCAGCGGGATGTGGTAACGTGTGATGTCGCCCCCATTGCCTTCAACCCCGAGCGCATCGTGGTTGAAGTCGAGGTCCGTGGCCGGAACGCCTTCGATACGTGTGGTGTCATACGCGTAGTGCGTGGTGCTGAAGCCTTGCGGCACGGGCCGGTTGTCCTTGATCGTCGTAGCGGCGCGTTCGAGCACCGTGGTCACATCGCCGTTCACATCGCCCATCACCATCTCATAGATCTGGACCTGGTCTCCCTGCGTGATCGTTTCGTAATGCGGCTCATAGGTGGCGTCATGTCCGATCACTTCGTTCGTGCCGTCCCATGCGCCGCTTTGGAACAACGTATCCCCTTGCGCGTCGAGGGCGAATACACGGATGAACGCCCGACGGCTCGGGTATCCGCTGGGGAATTTGTGGCCCACCAGGTTGATGAGCCGTGCTTCCAGGAAGGCGGTGTCGCTGGTCCGCTCGGTGAGCACCAGGTCGAGGTCAACGCTGTGGTGCAGGTTGCGCAGGCTGCGCGCGATGGTGCTGTCGAACTGCACGTCGGTGGCGGGAATGCCCAACTGCTCGCGGTGCTCCTTCAGGATGCGCAGCATCATCGTATTGCCGCCGGCGAGGTGGTGCAAGCCGAACGGTGAATGTCCTTGCAGGAAGGCATACTCACTCGCCAGCACGATGTAATCATTGATGCGCGGCATGTGGCAGCCTCGGCAAGTCGTGTTCGTGTCCGCTTGGTAGAGGCTGTTCTTCCATTCATGCCAGGTGGCCTGTTCGATGAACTCGCCGCCGGTGGGGTTTCCGTCCAGGTCCAAGGTCTCCGTGATCAGCGAATGGCAACCGGCGCACACGCGGCCGTCCTGGATGTGCTGGCCGAAGCCGGGACGGAAGCCGACGAAGAACTCCATGATCGCCGCGTTGATCTCATCGTCCGCATAAGGGCCCCAGACGTGCGCGGAATCAAAATGCGGCTGGCCCGAGAAGTACTTGCCGGCGCTGTCCGGGTTCTGCTGGTGACAAGCCAGGCAACTCACGCCTTCGAGGCCCATCACGCTCGTGTCCAGCATCGCGGCGGTGAAGGGCGGATTCCCGAGCATGCGCTCCTCGTGCATGCCCAAGGGCGCATGGCAGCTCAGGCACTTGTTCTCGATCTCGGTCTGGTGGCCGGGATTCACGATGGCCTCATGGCTCAGCTTGGCGCGGAAGAAGGGATCACGCGCGCTGTTGGCCATCATCGTACTGCGCCAGTCGTCGGCCACATTGACGTCCGTGCCTTCCTCATCCACCATGGCGAGCTCGAGCGTATCGTGCCCGTGGCAGCCGGAGCAACGGCCGGCGGTGGCGAAATAGCGGCTGTACATCACGTAGAGGCCATCCTCGGTGGAGCGGTCCCCGCGCAACATCAGCAGGTCGAAGGAGGAGTGGGGACCGAGCACTGGTCGGGTGGCTGCGCTCCATCCGGCGAAAAGCAGGACGACTCCGGCCAACAACACCAGGACCTTACCGTGTTTCCACCAAGGGGTCTTCACGTCGCGCAAGTTAGGATCGCCGGTCGCCGGTGGGTATCACTATCAGCGGTGGAGCTTTGGATCATACGCGGAGAGAGGGGTCAAGCGCTCCGTTCACGCACGGATCGTTGATGACCCGGCGTTGAACTCGCCGGACGAAGTGTCATCCCGAGCGAAGTCGAGGGATACTTTCGGCCTCGATGCGCGCACAACTCTTCAGCCTCACGGCGGTAGCGGTCCTGGCCGTGGATGCCCAGCCCCTGCCCGCCGGTATCCAACCGTATGTGGACTATTGGGACAGCACGAAGACCGTGAAGCGCAGCGAAGGCCTGTTCGTGAACGGTCGCGAATGGAACGAATGGCGGTTCTGGGCGCCGAACGGGCACCTCACCGAGGTCGCCGACTTCAAGGCCGGGGAGCGGGATGGGCATGTGGTCATCTTCTACGACAACGATTCCGTTCAGCATGATGGATGGGTCCGGCGGGGCAAGCAGGACAGCACCATGCGGAGCTTCTACCGCAATGGCCGGGTGATGGAGGAGGGCCGCTACGCGAAGGGCGTGAAAGAAGGGCCTTGGAACTACGCGTATGAGGACGGCAAGCCCATGCTCAAGGAATTGTGGGAGGACAGTATCTGCCTGACCACGGATGCATGGGACAAGGATGGCTTGCAGACCATCGTGAAAGGGGATGGCGTCTTGCGCAACTACTACCCGAGCGGCGCGTTGCGGGAGGAATCGAACTACAAGCTGGGGGTGGTGAGCGGACCCTATCAGGAACTGTGGCCGACCGGTTCGCCGAAGGTGCAAGGCAACAATGTGGCCGGTGTGCGCACCGGGGAATGGACCTGGTACTTCGGCAACGGGAAGCCGGAGAAGAAGGCGACCTATGCCAAAGGCAAATTGAACGGACCCTACACGGTCTATTTCGATGATGGCCAGGAGAACACCGCCGGTTTCTACATCAACGGACAGAAGGACAGCACCTGGACCTGGTACACATCAACGGGCAAACGCGAGATGCTCGGCCATTTCAAGGCCGACCAACAGCACGGCCTCTGGAAGTACTGGTACAAGAACGAGCAGCTCAGTTCGACCGGCCTCTTTGTGGACGGGAAACAGGAGGGGGAATGGGTCTATTACTATGAGGGTGGCGAGAACTGGAAGCGCGGGACCTGGAAAGCGGGCGCCAAGGATGGCCTCTGGACCACCTGGTTCGAGAGTGGCCAGAAGCTGCAGGAGGGCAACTACGTGAACGGGAAGGAGGAGGGTGAGTGGAAGAGCTGGTTCGCGAACGGGAATCAGAAGGACATCGGTTCGTTCACGGCCGGTGGCATCGATGGGCGTTGGCAAGGCTGGTATCCGGATGGCAAACCTGAATACAGCGGGACCTGGGCCAACAACGCCAAGAACGGGCCGTGGAAATTCTGGTATGAGAACGGCCAGCCCAAGGAGGAAGGACCTTACAAGGACGGCAAGAAGAACGGGCGTTGGACCGCTCACAGCACGCACGGCATTCCCATCAGCGAGGGCATGTACGTGAACAACACCCCGCACGGCCCGTGGGTCTACTTCGATGACCACGGTGTGAAGATGCGCGAGCAGAGTTTCGTGAACGGCGACCCGGACGGCAAATGCACGGTGTACGACATGCGCGGCAACGTGGTGCAGGAGATGACCTATCAGCAGGGCAAGCTCCACGGGACGATGACCTTCTACGGAACCGACGGCCGTGTGATGAAGACCGTAGACTACGAGAACGGTTCGGTGAAGAAGAACCTTCCCCCGAAGCTCAAATAGCTTTTTCGCGAGCGGCCGACGCGAGGAACGAGTGGTGGCCGTGAGCGATCCGTAATTCGAGATGAACGAAGTACGGACCGCTTCGGTAGCGGACTCCCTCGCGAACAGATCAAGTTCGGACGTAACAAGGCCCCAGCTTTTGCCGGGGCCTTGTTACCTGTCGCTTCAGCCCACCAGGCGAAGCCGACGCAATGCCTGTATCTAGCGGTAGCCGTTGATGTAAGCGTTGGCGATGATCTCGCTTTCCCTTACCAGCCCCTGCACGATCTCGCGGATCAGC
>JAGODO010000077.1 GCA_017998165.1 Flavobacteriales bacterium
GCCCATCACCATGCTGAAGTCGCCCTGTTTCACGCCATCGAGGCTGACCGGGAACCAGTACTTGGGCTTGTAGGGTACGTTCTCCTTGGCGTATTCCGCCGGCTCACCATCGGGCCCCGTGTACACGCGGAACATGCTGAAATCGCCCGTATGCCGCGGCCACATCCAGTTGTCCGTATCGCCGCCGAACTTGCCGATGGCGCTGGGCGGCGCGCCCACCATGCGTACGTCCGGAAAGTCCTTGTAGACGAAGACGTAGAACTCGTTGCCCTCGTACATCGTCTTGAAATCGGCGCTCATGTTCTTGGCATCGCCGACGGCTTCCTTCTCGAGGGTGCCGCCCAACTCGCCGATCTTGGCCTGCCGCTCCTCTTCGCTCATGCCGTCGTTCACCGCAGCGAGCACTTTGTCCGTCACGTCATCGATACGGGACAGGAAGCTGACATAGAATCCTGCGGGCAGTTCCTGGTCGCGGGTCTTGGCCCAGAACCCGTCGGTGAGGTAGTCATGCTCCACGCTGCTGGCGCTCTGGATGGCCTCGAAGCCGCAGTGGTGGTTGGTGAGCATGAGGCCCTCAGAACTCACGATCTCACCGCTGCAGAAGCCGCCGCCCAAACGGGCCACCGCGTCCTTCATGCTGCTGGCGTTCACGTTGTACACGTCATCGGCCGTGAGCTTGAAACCGAGGCGCTGCATATCGGCCTCGTTCACCTGCTTGAGTTTGTTGAGCATCCACATGCCTTCCTGGGCGTGGAGCACGGCGGCCACAAGCAGGAGGCCGGACAGCAAAAGCGACTTCTTGGTCTTGATCATGGTTGTTCGTTCTGGATGCCCGCACGTAAGGGAGCGTGGGCGACAAGGGGCCGCGAATGTAGCCGTCGGGATACCTCTGCGGATCGGCGGATAGGGATGGACCGTTGGGCCGGTGTTCTACTTAGGGTCCGCGACTTTCTCCCACTGCACATGGCCCAGGAGCGAATCAGCAAAGGCCGCGAACGGTTTGAACGCGCGGGGGGTGTCCACCCGGCCAACGACCTTTTTGTCCGTGCCGTTGGCGTTCACACGGATGATGGTGCTCGGCAGGTCGGTCACCGGGCCATCATACTTGTCCTGGAAGGCGAAGAACCCGATGGCCGAGGCGCGGTCGTAGAGCGCCTGCATGGTGGCCTTGTCCACCCGACCGATGAACTCGCCTTCGCGCGGGGCATGGCTGCGGCCGGTGTAGTGCGCGCTGCCATCGGCATCGATCCGCACGGTGTACGCCGGGCATTTGCCGAAGCACGGCGTCCGTTGCAGGGAGAAGAAAACGCTGTCGCTCTTGCTGCCGAACGTGGTGCTCCCCAAAGAGGTCGTTTGTTGTGAATGACAAGAAGTGAGAATCGTGGCGATCACGGCGAAGGGAAGGAGCATGTTCCTCATGGTTCACGCCCACGCACTGGTGTGCTTCGGCGAACGTGGGCGAATGTAGACGGGCCGCTCTTTCCAATTCCCGGGCCGATCATGAGCCAGATAAGATGTTGGCATCGGCTATTGCCTGGCACTCATTAGTGGCCAACGATCCGGTCCGCGTGGAAGTTTTCAACCAGATGAACGAACTTGAACGCATTTCTATAGCTTTCGGAAAACCCATCACCATGAACGCCAAACGCCAAACGCCAATTGCCACTGTCACCGGGCAGAGGTCCCCGTTGTACGCATCGTCTCTTAGTGCCTTTTGCGCTCTGCGTGTTCGCGCTGGGCATGGTTCCCAATGCTGAAGGGCAAAAGCTCTACGTGGAGAACTATACCAACTGTGATTTCACTGTCAATGTGCGCTATGCCGATGTGAATTGCGACTATTCATCGTATCAGACGTACCCGCCCAGCAACGTCTGTAGCCCCAATGTCGCGATCGGCACTTACTCCGCCCCGAACCAGACCCAGACGAATTATACCATGCCGAACAACCGGCAGATCTGTTCGATCAACATTTTCGATTCTGCGAACAACCTGCTCCTCTACTGCAATTGTGCTTTGGGTTCGTGCCACTTGGATGACTATGATTGCAATGGGACATTCATCGATATCGATGTAACGGTTGCCCAGAACGCGACCACGATCAAGTGGCTGCCGTAATGGGTTCGGTTCGTTCAGGCCAGGTCTTGGCCACTTTTTGGTTTCTCTGCTTTCCGCTCTTCTTCCTAGCCACTGAGGTGCATGGTCAAGCGCGGAACGCTCATTGGGTGCTTGGAGGCTTTCTCCAGACGCAGCCCGGCTCTCTCTGGAGCCAAATGACAACCGCTCCGGTCTTCGCGGGAGGAACCACGTTCGGCCAATGCGAATCCGCTGCAGCGATCTCCGACACCTCCGGCACCTTGCTTTTCTACACTGGCCGTGGGCGCGTACATCGGGCCAATGGAGAAGAGATGTACAACTGTTCCTCGGCGTGGCAGAATGCAACGGTAACGCAAGGCCAACTCGTCCTTCCCCGACCAGGCCATCCCGAGATCTATGACCTCATCATGATCGATAGTGCCGCTGACTCGACGCTCAATTCCTTGAACAAACCGAAAGCGGTCCGCATAGAGGTCGACATGTCGGCCCAAGACGGCACCGGGGCTGTGGTGGGTAACGAATTGATTTTCGGGTACAACCTGACCGAACGGCTTTGTGGAACACCACACGTCAATGGATCGGACTATTGGATCCTGATGCATGAGTGGAAAACCGACAAATTTCTCGCCTACATGATCGGCGAGGACGGCTTGGATACCCTCCCAGTGGTCAGCCAGACGGGCGCGGTCCATTCCGCAGAATACGGCACATGCACGACAAATAGTAACCGGCAAGGGGAAATGAAGTTCACCTATGCTGGTGACCGGGTTGCGCTCTGCTCCTTCAACTTCTGCGGTAACGACTTGGTACAACCCAGCATCGTCCAACTCTTCGATTTTGATGCGCTCACCGGGCAGGTGGACTATTGGATGACCTTGCCTGAACACTATCACACATACGGCATCGAATTCTCGCAAGATGGCGGGAAGTTCTACGTGAGCGGCATCGATGAGCAGGAGCGCTATGTGGATCAGTACGATGTGCTCGCGGGTGATACATCCGCCGTCCGTTCTTCACGGAGCAGGATCTACGCGACACCGTACAACGGACAACCGGACCAACCCTTTCCGAACGCGATGGAACTGGCTTCCAATGGCAGGATCTACGTGAGCCACTCCGGGCTTTCTCTTGATGTTATCAATGCGCCGAATGAAGAGGGGCTAGCGTGTGACTACGCCGAAGCAGCGCTGATTTTCGCGAACTCCCAACAACACCTGTCCCATGTTAGTCAGATGAAGCGATACCATGACAGCGAGTTCATGGGCGCCCATACCGGCTTCAGACCGCTTCCATTGCCGGAGTTCCTCCTCCCTTGGCCGGATCCGGCGCTGGATCGCTGCTTCCTGACCCTGCCAAGTCCGAACATTCGGAGTCTCTCGCTATGGGACGCGACGGGAAGGGTGGTACGCGATGTGCTATGCGCTCCCGGCCAGCGCGAGTTGCGCATCGAGCGTATGGACCTTTGCAGCGGCATGTACCAGGTGCTCGCGCGGGACGCGCATGGTGCTGCCGTAGCTACCGGCCGCGTCTTGTTCGAATAGCGTCGGCATCCGCACTCTCCGGGGTCCGCGAGTGGTGTTTTCCGACGACATGAAGAGGCGAGGTACCTTGGCGCCTTCTTTCGATGAAGCATGGACCTCACCGCGCTCAACGCCATCTCTCCCATCGACGGCCGCTACCGTGAGAAGACGGCGGTGCTGGCGAAGTGGTTCAGCGAGCACGCGTTGATGCGCTACCGCCTGGTGGTGGAACTGGCCTACTTCGAGTTCCTGTGCGAGGTGCCGCTCCCCGAACTGGCCAAAGCCGACAAGCACAAGCTCGCCGGCCTGCGCGGGCGCATCGCCTCGCTGACAGCCCTGGACACCGAGCGGATCAAGGAGATCGAGCGGGTGACCAACCACGACGTGAAGGCCGTGGAATACTGGCTGAAAGAGCGGCTGGAAGAAGCGGGCTTCGGCGCGATGAAGGAGTTCACGCACTTCGCGCTCACCTCGCAGGACATCAACAATACGGCGCTCCCGCTGCTGGTGAAGGAGTTCGTATTCGAGCACTACGTGCCGCAAGTGACCGCGCTTTCCGAACGGTTGCACGGGCTGGCGTTGGATTGGGCGCAGATACCGATGCTCGCGCGCACGCACGGCCAGCCCGCCTCCCCCACCCGGCTGGGGAAGGAGATCGAGGTGTACGTGGAGCGGATCGACTCACAGTTGAAGCTGCTGCGCGCCACACCGTTCACCTGCAAGTTCGGTGGGGCGACCGGCAATTTCAACGCGCACCATGTCGCGTACCCGGAGTTGGATTGGCCGAAACTCGCCGACCGGTTCTGTGAGGAGAAACTGGGGCTCGTGCGCCAGCGCTTCACCACACAGATCGAGCATTACGACAACCTGGCCGCGCTCTTCGACGCGATGCGCCGGGTGAACACGATCCTGCTCGACCTCTGCCGCGACATGTGGACCTACGTGAGCATGGACTACTTCCGCCAGAAGACCAAGGCCGGCGAAGTAGGCAGCAGCGCCATGCCGCACAAGGTGAACCCGATCGACTTCGAGAACGCGGAGGGCAATCTCGGTATCGCCAACGCGCTGTTCGCACACCTGAGTGAGAAGCTACCGGTCTCGCGGTTACAGCGCGACTTGACGGACAGCACGGTCACGCGCAACATCGGCGTGCCCATCGCGCACACGCACGTGGCCATCGAGGCGGTGATGAAAGGCCTCGGTAAGTTGTTGCTGAACGAGAACGCGTTGAAGCGTGACCTGGATGGGCAGTGGGCCGTGGTGGCGGAAGGGATCCAGACGATCCTGCGACGCGCGGGTTATCCGGAACCCTACGAACGCCTCAAGGACCTGACGCGCGGCAAGGAACGGATCGGCGAGGAAGACATCGCGGCCTTCATCACCAGGCTGGACGTGACGGAGGACGTGAAGGCGCAACTGCGCACGCTCTCTCCGCACAACTACACGGGGATCGATCTTATTGGCAGAGGCTGACGTGGCTCATCGGTTCGAGGTTCGCTGAGCGCTCAAGAACCTCGAACCGCGAACGATCAGGCATTCAACCGCTGGAACACGATGAGGTCCATCGCCGGGATCTCCTCCAGGCCGAGCATGCGCATCATCGTCACCAATTGTCCGCGATGGTAGGTGCCGTGGTTGAAGCAGTGCATCAGCGCCTGCCAGCGCGGCGAGGTGTGCGTGTTGCCCTTCAGGTCCTTGTAGGATGCCGGCGCCAGCAGTTCCTCGGATGACAACGAACGCGCATAGTCATGCATCACGCGGACGTGCTTGAGGAGGGTGGGCAGCTCCTCGGACGGTTCAGCGGGCCATACCTGGGGGATGCCGGACATGCGCTGGAACCAAGCGGCCTCGGCGTTGCGTACATGCATGAGCGTGGATCGCAGCGAGGGAAAGCTGCTTCTCACGGGCTCATCGAGGCTGGCTTCCGACTCGCGGGACAGGCGATCGGCGATGCGAGTGTTCGCCCACAGGTCGTAGGCGGCGTAGTGGTGGATGAGGTGCTTCAGGTCCATGTGCTTCATCCCGATCGCTCGGGACGGGTTGATAAGGGTGTTGAAAATACCCGTCGATCCCTTCGGATGTTCCATCGCGCGACCGGGTAGGTTCGCGGGAACGTTTTTGACAGGATGATCGCCACGTTGTTCGGGAGGAAGAGGATCAGTGAGGAGAAGCTGGCGAACGCCATCGTCAACGCCGTGTTCCAGTTGACGGAGCAGGGCTATCCGACGATCGTGGAGGAACTCCAGGACTCACCTGAATTCATCGCGCGACCTGTCTTCGGCCCCGGGGACGATGAACTGTTCGCGCTGATCGTCCTGGCAGGGAACCTCCTTGATGCACCGAAGCACCTGCCCGCCGGACAGGACCGACGGTTCTTTTCGCACGCGATCAGCAAGTACGGCGCGGCGATGGACATCCCCGCGAGCGAACTGGAAGTGGAAGTGATCGCCCTGCAGCACTTCATGGAGCGCATCAACCATCCGAGCAAGAACACGGTGTACGCCATGAGCAAGGCGATCTTCCACAAGTACGACCTGTTCCGGTTCCAGGACCCTTACTTCCGTGGTATGAAGGCCCCGAACCCGATCGTGCTCAAGCGACTGAACCAGCTGATGGCCTTTTGCCTATGGGATTGGGCCGAGGTGCTCGACGGGTGGAAGGTGACGCAATAAAGGCCGAAAGCTGAAACGTGAAAGCTGAAAGAGGACTGCCCCTTCAGCTTTCACGTTTCAGCTTTCATGTTTCAGCATTCCACTTTCAAAGCACTCCCTCCTTCACAGCCATGCTCACGATCTCCTCACCGATGGCGAGACAGGCCGTTGCGGCAGGCGAGGGCGCATTGAGCACATGGATGTGACGACCGCGCCGCTCGATGCGGAAGTCGTCCACCATCTCACCGTCGGTACCGAGCAACATCGCGCGCACCCCTGCCCTTCCGGGCTCGATGTCGTCCATCGCGAGCGAAGGGATCAAGCGGCGCAGCGTCTTCAGGAAGAGTTTCTTGCTGAACGCACGCCGATACTCGTCCAATCCGTAGCGCCAATTCTTGAAGAAGAGCTTCCAGGTACCGCCGTAGGTGAGCGCGTCCCAGGTGTCCGCGAAGCTGAAGTCGGTCTTGCCGTAGCCCTCGCGCTTGAAGGTGAACACGGCGTTCGGCCCGCACTCGATGCTGCCGTCGGTCATCCGTGTGAAATGCACGCCGAGGAAGGGGAAACGCGGGTCGGGCACGGGATAGATCAGGTGCTTCACCTTGTGCTTGGCCTGTGGTGTGAGTTCGTAGTAGTCGCCACGGAAGCCCACGATGCGCTCGCGCACCTTGGCGCCGTCGTTCTTCGCCATACGATCGCTCTGGAGCCCTGCGCAGAAGATCACGGCGCGCGCCTTGTAAGCTCCCTTGCTCGTGCGCACCTCGCTCGCATCTCCCCTTTCCGCTGATGAGAGCACCTCTTCGCCCGTGCGTACTTCGCTCAGCGGGTTGATGCCGCGTGCGCGCTCGGCCATCTTGTTGGTCGCCCCCCGGAAATCGATGATGCCCGTGCAGCCGATGCGGATACCCGCGATGCCTGTGCAGAAGGGCTCGATCTCCCGGATACGCTCCGGCCCGATGCGTTCCATGTCCTCGATGCCATTGGCGACACCCCGCTCCCAGATCTTGTCCAGGCGCTGAAGCTCGTCAGCTTCCATGGCCACGATCAGCTTCCCACAGACATCGTGCGCGATGCCGTGCTGTTTGGCGAAAGCCACGAGTTCGCGCCGCCCATGAACGCAGTTCTTCGCCTTATAGCTGCCGGGTTTGTAATAGATGCCGCTGTGGATCACACCGCTGTTGTGTCCGGTCTGGTGATCGCTGAGGACAGCCTCCTTCTCGATCAACAGCAGGCGCTTCTGCGGAAAGCGCGTTTGCAGTTTGTAGAACGTGGCCGCGCCCACGATGCCGCCGCCCACGATGATGACGTCCCAGATGGTATCCTCGCTCATGCGGAGGCGAAGATCGCCATCAGGAGGTTGCGGGCCCCGGGGTCTCTTCCTTCGGCACGCGCCACAGGAGAAGGAGGCCGAGCACGAAGAAACCGCCGATAGCGATGATGGTGTAGCGCAGGTCGTTGGTGAGCGCGTACACGATGCCGTAGGCCGTGGTTCCGAGCACGGTACCCACGTAGTAGCTCACATCATAGAAACTGAAAAAGCTGGCCGTATCCGTGGTTTCCGGCAGGAACTTCGAATACGTGCTGCGCGTCAACGCCTGGCTGCCGCCCATGATCAGGCCGACCAGTCCGGCGAGCAGGTAGAACTCGGTGGCCCACACGACACGGAACGCGCACAAACAGGCGATGATCCAGACCACGGCGCCGATGATCAGGGCGTTGACGTTCCCGAAGCGCTTGCTGAGGCGGACAAAGAGGATGGCTCCGGGAATGGCCACCAGTTGGATGATCAGGATCGATGTGATCAGGCTGGCGTCACCGATGGGAACCGCCTGGCCCGTGGCGTCCAGTTCCTTCACCTCCTGCTTCGCGAAGTTGGCGGCGAGGTACATCACGGTCTGTATGCCCATGTTCAACACGAAGAAGGCGATGAGATAGCGCTTCAATCGGGTGGTCGTTCCCAGCGTCCGCCAGGTCGCCCGTAGCTCGCGATAGCCGTTGGCCACCACACCCACCGAAGCATCAACATGCGATGCCGTGGCATCAGGCAGCCGCCGGAACGCGATCTGGGCCCACCCCGCCCACCAGAGGCCAACGCTCAGGAAGGACAGGCGCG
Organism: Flavobacteriales bacterium; assembly: GCA_017998165.1. Taxonomy (GTDB): domain Bacteria; phylum Bacteroidota; class Bacteroidia; order Flavobacteriales_F; family PHOS-HE28; genus PHOS-HE28. The sequence goes on from JAGODO010000077.1 coordinate 8,376, forward strand.
CGGGCACGGCACCCCAATCGCGGCCGAAGAGGGTGATGGTGTCCGGAATGAAGAACGCATCGGGCATCATCACCATAGCGAGGTTGAGGACCAGCAGGATCACGCTACCGATGTACCCCATCGTGTAGCCGCGCGCGCTGACGCGATCGTGGTCGGCCTCGTCCGCGATCTCCGGCAGGAAGGCATCGTAGAAGGTGAGGCTTCCGCTGAACCCGACACAGGCCAGCGCCACCAAGGTGAGGCCGACCCAAAGGTGCTCCATGCTGAAGAAGAACAATCCGGCACAAGCGCTCGCACCGAGGTAACAGAACAGCTTGAGGAAAGCCTTCTTGTTGCCCCGGCTGTCCGCGATACCGGAGAGAATGGGTGCCAGGAGGGCCACGATGAGGAAGCCGACGGACAACGCCCACGGGTAGAGTGAAGCTGCGGGCGCGCCGTACTCCTGCGCCACCTTCTCCTCACCGAAAGCGGATGTGATGCCCACATAGAAAGCCGGGAAAACGGCGGAAGTGACCGTGAGGGAGTACGCTGAGTTGGCCCAGTCGTACATCGTCCAAGCGCGGATGATCTTCTTGTCGCCCTTGACCATGGTGGCAATGTAGGCGGTCAAAAGCGAAGGCCCCCGGGTGGTCGGGGGCCTTCGATCCGGATCGGACCCGGGTCATTGTTCCAGTTCGACCTCCACGCGGCGGTTCTTGGCGAGCGCCACTTCATCGTCACCGGCGTCGGCCGGGCTCTCGTGCTTCTGGCCTGCGGTGGCGATGCGATCGGCGGAGATACCGGCCTCGACGAGCGCGGCTTTCACCATGTCCGCACGCTCCTTGTCCAGGTCGGTGAGATCAGGACGCATCCGGATGCGGTCGGCTTCGATGGCATCGGTGTGGCCTACCAGCCGGATGCGCAACAACGAATCGGCTTTGAGCATCTGCACCAGGCCGTTCAGTTCGTCGTCCATGGAACCGTCGATCTGCTTGTTGAAGCGCTTGAAGTAGATCACCTCCTGGTCGACCTTCTGCGCGGGTTTCAGGCCCGGGTTCAGGGTTCCTTTGCGGCTGAAGATGAACTCGCTCGCGGCCTTGTCGAGCTGTTCGCACTTGCAGTCGCTCATCAGCTTGATGGGGAACACGCTCACGTCGTCGATGTAGTAGTAGGCATTGTTGGCCTGCATCCGCGTTTCACCGCGCGGGCGCTTCACCTTGGTGGTGTTCGTCTTCTCGTTCGCGGAGAAATTGCCGATCACCAGGTACTGTTCATCCCCTTTGGCCTCGTACACCCCGCACACGCCCTGCCAGCTGAAGAGGTCATCGTAGATCTTCGTCTTCAGCGTGGGCACCTGTGCGCTGTAGGTGAGGTTGCCCTCATCATCCTTTTTGATCAGCATCTTGCTCAGGTAGGCACCGTGCTGGTCGGCGGCGTATTTGCTCAGGTCGCTCAGGGTGGTGTAGTAGCGGACACAGTATTTCTGGTCCTTCTTCAGCGTTTTCTTCAGCTTGGCCTGCATGTAGGTGCGGGGCTCCTTGTTCTGATAGCTCCACCAGAGCAGGCCGGCGTAGTTCTGGCCATTCAGTGCGCTCTGGTCGCCGCGGTCGTTGCGGGGCACACTGATGGGCGACCCGGTAACGGTCTCGGTGAAGAGGTCGGCCTTCTTCGCCGTGGGGCTCTTCCAGCCGTGGGCCTCCTCGAAGTAGCCGAGGCGTTTGACCTTGCCGTCCAGCACTTCGAAGCCCCCATTGTCGATGAGATTCAGGCTGTCGGGCACCTCTTGGGCGGTGGTGGCCAAGGCAAAGGCCAGGGTACACAGGAGCGACGCGTTACGGACGTTCATGAGGCGGGGTGTTGGTGTTCCTTGACGGTATCGATGAAGCGGCGGACGTGGTCCACCGGGGTATCGGGGTAAACGCCGTGGCCCAAGTTAGCGATGTGCCTTTGGGGGCCGAATGCGTTGAGCATCCGGGCGGTTTCGCGCTCGATCACGGCCCCATCGGCGTAAAGCACACAGGGGTCGAGGTTTCCTTGGAGCGTTCTGCCGGGTCCGGTGATGGTTCTCGCCCATGCGGCGTCCTGCGCCCAATCGAGTCCGATGGTGGCGCAAGGCAACTCGGCGATATCGCCCAAGGCGAACCAGGCATCTTTGGCGAAGACGGTAACGGGCACTTCCGTGATGCTCTCGCAGATGCGCTTCAGATAAGGGATCGCGAAGGCGCGGTAGGTCTCGCGATCCATCACGCCGGCCCACGAATCGAAGACCTGGATGAGGTCCGCCCCGGCCTCCACTTGGAGCTTGAGATAGGCGATGGTGGTATCCGTGATGCGTCCCAAGAGGTCGTGCGCGAATGCGGGATCCGCGAAAAGCGAACGCCGTGCCATGCTGAAGGTCTTGCTGCCCTTGCCCTCCGTCATGTAGCAGAAGATGGTCCACGGTGCCCCGGCGAATCCGATCAACGGCACACGGCCGGCAAGGCCCTCCTTGGTCATGCGGATGGCCTGGGCCACATAGTGGAGATCATCCGCCACATCAGGGACCCGGAGTTTGTGCAGATCGCCGATGGAACGGACCGTTTCCGGGAAGCGGGGGCCTTTGCCCTCATCCATCACATAGGTGAGCCCCATGGCATCCGGCACCACGAGGATGTCGCTGAAGATGATGGCGGCGTCCACCCCCAGGATGTCGACCGGCTGGATGGTGACCTCGGCGGCCATTTCCGGCGTTTGCACAAGGGTGCGGAAATCCCCGGCCTTTTCGCGGACGGCGCGGTACTCCTTCAGTATGCGCCCGGCCTGCCGCATGACCCAGACCGGCGTGCGGCCGGTATGTTCTCCGCGGGCGGCCCTCAGCAGAAGGTCGTTCTTCAAGGAGGCGCGGGGTTGCAGGGTCTCGGCCATGATCAACGGAAGGGCGGCGAACTTACCCAACACGGCCGGGCTGAAAAGAGGAAAGGCGGCCGAAGCCGCCTTTCCTGAAGGTCAATAATTGGCCGATCAGAACATGAACGCGGCCCGCAAACCCAGGTAGGAATTGGTCACCGTGGTCTCTTCTACGACACCGGTCGAGGACACTTCGGCCCCTTTGGCGAAGATCATCTGGTAGCGCAGGCCCAGATCGATGTTCTCGGTTACCATGAAGCCCAGCAACGGGGCCACGCCGAAGTTGCTCTTCAGCTCGGACTTCTCTTCCAAGCCGGAGCTCGTCAGTTCCACCGTCTTCACGGACGCCATGTGCAGACCGGTGAGGAGGCCCAAATAGGCACCTTCCTGGTTCTCGCTGAAATAGTATTTACCGCCCACCTGGATGGGAATGTAGCCCTGCGCATCGGTCTCGACCGATACCGTTACGCCCCCTCCGGAAGACTCGAACGTCTTGCCCGTGAAGGTGATGTAGCCGAGCTGGGCCATCAGGCCGAGGTTGTCTCCCACGGGCATCTCATATCCCAAGGTGACACCGAAGCCGATGCCGTAGAAATCAGCCCAATCGCCCATGGGCAGCCCCAGTTCCAGACCGGCGCTGACACGGTTTTCCTGTGCCATCATGCTGCCAGCCAGAGCGACTGCCGCGAAAGAGAGAACGTACTTCTTCATGTGTTGTTGGTTTGGAAGGTGGTCCGGCCCAAAACTATGCCATTGCGCCGAATAGCAAGCACTCGGCCATCAAGAACCTCCGGATCGCCGCTCTGGACGTGCGAACCTACCGATGCGGCCGGCGGAGCCAAGACCTCATTTCCCGAATGTCCATCCCATGGAGAACTCCACAAGATTGGTCCAAACACGATGGCGGCTGCTGCCCTCTGAAGCATCGAACGTGGTGACGATACTGCGGTAGAAGCGGAGGTCCATGTCCAATCCCGCATCCAACGTGTAGCCCACTCCGGCCATCGCGGCGATGTCGGCCTTGCGGAAGTCCTTGGTGGCCGAACTTCCCTTTTTCTCGGTCGTCTCGAAGGAGTCCTGGTTCACGCTCTGGTTACCGTTCACGGTGCCCTTGATGGTCGTGGAGACATCGGTGTTCTGCTTCCCGCCCATGAGGAAGGCGAAAGAGGGCCCCACCATGACCCGGAAATTCTCATTGGGGTTGATCGTGATCGGGGCGTTCACCTGGAAGTAGTTCAAGCGCTGGTCCGTCTCCTGCTTCGTGTCCACGGTACCAACGAAGGGCTGGCCGTTCAGTGTGACGTTGTCGTTCGCGCTATAGGAGTCGTTCTGTGTCTGCTCGGTCTTGAAACGCCGGAAGGAGAAGCCCAACTCAGGACGGATACCGACCATGTCGGAGAACGGAAGTTCCATGTAGGCGCCGAACATCATGCCCAACCCTTTCGGATTGGTAGGCGGGTTCTTCGGATCGGGTTGGATCTTCTGGGATCCGATGGCGTAGTTGGCCCCGACCTTGGCGCCGAAGAGGATCGACGAGGACGACCCCGAGGACCTGGCCCCCCCCCCCGGCGGGCTTGTGAAGTCCTGCGTTTGCCCGACGACCTGCGTGGAAAAGGTCAGACCGGTGAAAAGGAGAAGGGCCGGGGCGAAGCGGTTCATGTTCAACGTGTTTTGGCAAACCTAGCGAGCGCACCGGAGATTTCCACCTCCCGAAAACTGGGGATACGCACCGACGGGCAACAGTCAGCGGCAACCAGTCGTTGTTCCATGAGTCTATCTTTCGCATGATGAGGACCGGAGTTCTGCTTGTGAGTGTGGCCTTGCTCCCGTGCGCGCATGCACAGGTGGCCATCGGAGCATTCGCTGGTGGTGCGGAGGATCGCATCTGGCAGACGGAGCTGGCGCATGCGGGGCTCTTGTTCGAATTCAGGAGCAAACTGGTACCCAGTGCGGCCGTACGGGCAAGCGCTTGGTACTGTCCGGAACGAGGCGACTACTCCGAGAGCTACATGACCGTGCATGAGCCGGTGGAGTACACCTGGCTCGCCCAGACCTACCGGGAGCGGGTGCGGTTGGCAGGCATCGCCTTGGACCTGAAATTCCCGTTCGAGAACAATGCCTGCGTGGGCGGCTATTACAAAGGCACCTACCTGCTCGCGGGTCTGGGTTACGCCCAGCGCTGGCAGACCCTGGAGCTATGGCAACAGGACCGTGATGGCGCGACCGATTCCGATCATTTGGAGAAACAGATCAGCGAGCCGACGTTGCG
>JAGODO010000078.1 GCA_017998165.1 Flavobacteriales bacterium
TGGTAGACGAGTGCAAAGCGATCCTGCTCCAAGCGTGCCACCGGATCGAAACCGAGAAGCCCAAGGACGTGGACGCCCTATACGTCATTACGCACGAGGCAACAGAACGATTGAATGGCCTCCAAGGCGCGTTTGAGGAGAATGACAGCGAAATAGAGACTGGCGCGAGAGAGGCACTAGGTGAAGAGTTCGACGTGATAGCGAAGGCCTATGGTTTTGAAGCGGACGTGGAGGAACTGATCGCACCACGGGAGTGGTAGCGCCCTTGAGCGCTCGGCGAAGATGACCAGTAAGCTCCCCAGCTTCGGCACCACTCTCTTCTTCTCGTTGCTGAGCAAGATGGCGCAGCCCTTGGCCTGACCCGGGCGCGGCACCATCAACCTGATCCAGGCTAATCACTGATGTCGTTTGGCCACCGCCTAGGTGTCGCTCTGTGTGCGAACTTGCGGCACCATGAGCACGGAGCGCGCCATCAAGCACATCTTCCATCCCACGGATCTTTCGGAAGCCAGCAAGACCGCCTTTCTGCACGCCCTCCGTATAGCGGTCGCCTCCCGTGCTTCGCTCACGATCTTTCATGTCGGAGGCCACCGGGAGGACTGGGATGAAATGCCGCAGGTGCGTCGTACGCTGAAGAAATGGGGGCTCTTGAAGGACGACATGGACACCATCGAGTTCCTCTCCTTGGGCCTCGGCGTGAAGAAGTTGCTGGCACACGGAACCGATCCGCTACAGACCTGCGCGGAATACTTGGAGAGGCACCCCACCGACCTCGTGGTATTGGCTACGAACCAGGAAGGAGAAAACATGGGCTGGATGAAACGAAAGGTGGCGGAACCCCTATTACGGGCCAGTGGTGCGACCACGCTCTTCATCCCCCACGATCGCACAGGCTTCGTAGAGCCGTCCACGGGCGCGGTGGGTCTCAGGCGTGTGCTGTTGCCGATCGCTCCGGATCCGGATCCGCTGCAGGCCATACGCGCAGCCACGCTCATGGCCGACCACTTGGCGCTGGAGAACCCCGATTTCACGCTGCTCTTCATCGGGCCACAAGCGGAAATGCCTACGCCCCCATTGCCCGAGCGGAAGGGTTGGACATGGAAACGAACAAGTCGTGAAGGAGACGTGGTCGCAACCATCCTGGCTGTGGAAAAGGAGATGCATGCCGACCTCATCGTGATGGCCACCAAGGGACACGACGGTTTCCTGGATGCGTTGCGTGGCAGCACCACTGAGCGCGTGCTGCGCGGGGCTTCCTGCCCGATGTTGACCGGCGTCGTGCTGCCTGCCTGACCGGACCGTTCAAGCGATGTAGTTTCGGCGCGTATCATGACCATGTCTTCCCGACAGCCACTTCGGAGCAAGCTCCCCCACGTCGGCACCACCATCTTCACGGTGATGAGCAAGCTGGCGGCCGAATGCGGTGCCATCAACCTCAGCCAGGGCTTTCCGGATTTTTCCATTGATGAGAAGCTGGGCGATCTGGTGCATGCAGCGATGAAGGCCGGCCACAACCAGTACGCTCCGATGCCCGGCCTCCCCTCCTTGCGCGAGGCCATCGCCACGAAAGTGAGCAGGCTCTACGGCTTCAGTTATGACCCGGATACGGAAGTCACGGTAACAGCGGGAGGTACACAGGCCATCTTCACGGCCTTGGGCGCCGTCGTTCAACCCGGTGATGAAGTGATCATCGTTGATCCTGCCTACGACTGCTATTCACCCACGGTGGAGTTGTTCGGCGGCCAGCCGATGCATGTGCGTTTGGGCAACGACATGAAGTTCGATGCGGATGCCGTGCAACGCGCGATCACCCCGAAGACGCGCATGCTGATGATCAACACGCCGCACAACCCGGCGGGGACCATCCTCCGCGATGCCGACATGAAGCGTATCGCGGACATGCTGCGCGGCACGGACATCATCCTGCTCAGCGATGAAGTGTATGAGCACTTGGTCTTCGACGGTGAACCGCATGCATCGGCGATCAATTATCCCGAGCTGCGCGAGCGCGCCTTCGTGATCTTCAGCTTCGGCAAGGTGTTCCATACCACGGGTTGGAAGATGGGCTATGCGCTCGCGCCGCAGGACATCATGAGCGAGTTCAGGAAAGTGCATCAGTTCAACGTGTTCAGCGCGAACACACCTATGCAACATGCCCTTGCGGAGTATTTGACGGAACCGCTCAACTACGAGACCGTTGCAGGCTTCTACGAAGACAAGCGCGACCGCTTCCTCATCGGCCTGCGCACATCCCGTTTCGAGCCTCTGGCTTGTGAGGGGAGCTATTTCCAGCTGGCCGACTACAGCCGCATCAGCGACGAAGCCGACCTGGATTTCGCTAAGCGCGTAACGCGCGAGTTCGGTGTCGCGGCGATACCGATCGGTCCGTTCTACAAGGATCCGCCGAAAGACCAACGCATCCTCCGCTTCTGCTTCGCCAAGCAGGACGAGACACTGGACAACGCCATCGAGAAGCTATGTGCGATCTGAGAGTGACCTTGGTGCAGAGCATGCTCCATTGGGAGGATGCGGCAGCCAACCGCGCGATGCTCGGGGCGAGGTTATCCGCCCTGAAAGGCACCACGGACCTCGTTCTCCTGCCGGAGATGTTCACCACTGGCTTCAGCATGCGAAGCGCGGAAATGGCCGAGGACATGAGCGGGCCCACGGTGGCATGGATGCGCGAACAGGCCGGAGAGCTCGATGCGGCGCTCTACGGCAGCGTGATCATCCGCGATGGTGAGCGGCGTTTCAATCGCGGGCTTTTCGTGGAGCCCGACGGGCAGGTCACCGTCTATGACAAACGCCACCTCTTCCGCTTCGCCGATGAGACCAGTCACTACTCCGCCGGTCACCAGCGCGTGATCGTCGAGTGGCGGGGCTGGCGCTTGTTGCTGCAGATCTGCTTCGACCTGCGATTCCCGGTTTTCGCCCGCAACCGCGGTGACTACGATGCGATCCTCTATGTGGCCAACTGGCCGGAGGCACGCCGCTATCCCTGGAGCCAGTTGCTGATAGCACGCGCGATCGAGAACCAGTGTTACGTGCTCGGCGAGAATCGTGTGGGGATGGACGCCAAGGGCATCCACTACACCGGGGATTCGGTGGCCATTGATCCGAAAGGGCAGCCGATCACCGCTTGTGAGCCGGCACGCGAACAGTGCATGACCTGTACGCTCGACCGGGCATCGTTGGAGGAGTTCAGACAGAAATTCCCTGTGGCCGCGGAAGCGGACGACTTCGACCTCAGACGCTAGCGCAGGACGGTCACGTGGCCGAGCTGCTTGTGGTTCACACCTTGGTCGCCGTCCACTTTCTCGATGAAACGGTATTCGAGGCGCCATACATAAACGTCGTTCTTCGCTTCCACGCCGTTGATCTTCCCATCCCATCCGTACGCCGGGTTCTCACTATGGAAGATCACCTGTCCATAGCGATCGAAGACGTTCAGGTCGAAATGGCCGATGTTCTTCCCGGCTACGAGCCAGACATCGTTCGTGCCATCGCCGTTCGGCGTGAAGGTGTTCGGTACGAACAACGTGGGCTGGCAGAACTCGCTGACCAGCGCGCTATCGGTTACCGTGCAGTCGAACTGGTTGGTGATGTCCACGAAGTACCAGCCATAGGCCCCGGCCAAGATCACCTGGGTCTGCTCACCGGTGCTCCAGTCATGGTGGTCGCTTCCATTGCCGCCGCTGATCACCACGTAGTGCGGCTCGTCGTCCAGGCACGTGAAATACTGGTGGGTTCCCAACCGGTCAGGCCGCGGGTTGAAGATCGCGGTGATGGTATCCCGGCTCACACAATAGCCGTTGTCTACGGACACGGAATAGTCCGCGCTGTGATCCACGGTGATCCCTTGGGATTGCTGTCCGGTATTCCACAGGAACGAGGCGCCGATGTTGCCAGCGTCCAGGTCGAGCATATCCCCTTCGCAGAGCACGGTATCGTGCCCGAGCTCAACGACGGGGTAACCGATGAAGGTCGCGGTCGCATTGAACGTTTCCGCACATTCGGCACTGTTGGTGACGGTCACACTGTACTCACCGCCGGCGCTGACCGTGATCTGCTGCGTTGTAGCACTCGTGCTCCAGAGGTAGGAACATCCCGTATTACCGGCATCCAGTGTGATGGGCTCATCCATGCACGAGGTCCGGTCCATGAGTACGTCCGTCGGAGCCGGTTGGAAGGTGAGCGCGATGGCATCGCTTCCGGAGCAGTATCCGTTGGTCGCGGAAACGCCATAGCTGTTGGTGGTCGTGGCAACGATGGATTGCGTGCTGGCACCGGTCGTCCATGAATAGGTAAGACCAGTGGTACCCGCATCAAGCGTGAGGGCCTGTCCTTCGCAGAGCAGCGAGTCCGGGCCCAGGTCGATGCTCACGAGCGGCATCAGTACCACTTGCGCATCGAACGTGGCGCTGCACTGGTCGGGGGTGGTGACGATGACCGAATACGTCATGTTCGAGTCCGCGGCGACCGTTTGCGCCGTGGCCCCGGTGTTCCACAGGAAGGTGGCGCCCGTATTGCCCGCGTCCAGCGTCGGTGACGAACTGATGCAGGTCGTCACATCCTGCAGTACATCCATCGGCATGGGGTGGAAGTCCACCTGCACCGCATCGGAGGAACTGCAATCATAGGGCGTCGTCACTGTCACGCTGTAGGGGCCTGATCCGGTGACCGTGATCTGTTGTGTGGTGGCGGAAGTACTCCACAGATACGCGCTGCCCGGCTGACCCGCATCCAGCACGTGCGAGCTGACCCCGCAGAGCGACAGGTCCGGCCCCAAGTCGATCACCGGCATTGCATGGAACTCGACAAAATAGGTCTTGATGGCCGTGCAATACTGTGGGTCCGTGATCGTGCAGATGTAGGTGTCCGGGCTTGAGACGCTGATGGTCTGCGTGGTCTGGCCGGAGCTCCACTGGTAGGTGCATCCGGGGAACTGCGCGTCCAAGTCGACCGTGGCGCCTTCGCATGCGTCGATATTGATCGGCGTAATGAGAAGGTCGAAGGGATCCGCGACCGTGATCTGATCGCTGCCGGAGCAGCCGAAAGCGTCAGTTACGGTGACCTCATATGTGGCCGTCGTATCGAACATGATGGTCGGCGACTGGATGTCGTCGTCGTTCAGCAGGCTGCCGTTCGTCCACTGGATGGTAGCGCCGGGCACGTCATGTACGACGTTGATCTGATGACCGAGCGTTGTGCAGATCGTTTCATCCGGCCCCGCGTTCACGCTATAGGCCGGGCTCACCTCGACCGTAACGGCATCCGAAAGCGAACAGCCGCTGATCGTCTCTGTGATGGTCGCGGAATAGGTGGTCGTGGCCGAAGGTGTGGCGGTCGGTGACGCGGCCGAGGTGCTGCTCAAGCTGCCATTGTCCGGCGTCCACGCGAGGGTATAGGGCGAACCGGCGACAACGACGGAGTTGAGCTGGGTCTGTCCGCCCTGGCACAGATGCGCGCTGCTGCTGCTCACGTCAATGGACCCCAATTGGCCGACGGTGATGGTCATCTGAGCGTTGTCCGTACACCCCGCGCTGTTCGTTGCCGTCGCCGTGTAGGTGGTGGTCGACATCGGCGAAGCGACGGGGTTCGCGGAGGTGGTGCTCGAGAGACTGCCGTTGGCCGGAAGCCATGCATAGAGGATACCGGAACCGGAGGATGGAGTGGCTTGCAGCGGCACCGGGGTGCCCGGAGCGCAGGTCGTCGTGTTGCTGGTGATCGCCAGGTCGAAGGCGGGCGATACGGCGATCTGCACATCGTCACTGAAGGAACAGCCCACGTTGTTCTGCACGGTGACCGTGTAGTTGGTGGTGCTCGCCGGGCTCGCGATCGGACTGGAACTCGAAGGGTTGTTCAAGGACCCGCTTGGCGTCCAGGAGAACGTGAGCCCCGTATTGTCATAGCTGGTGATGCGAACGTCGTCGATCGCCCAATTGTCCGTGCCGGCACCGGAGTTGCTGACCTGGGTCCACCGGAAGCGTGTGCTCGCGGTCAGACCTGGAGGCAGTGACAGATGCACCACGGTCCAGTTCGGGAAGGAGGCTTCGTTCAACGTTGAGATCGTGCTCCATCCAACACCGTCAGGGCTGTGTTGGACAAGGATGTTGTCCCCCGGTTCGGCGTCATCGCAGGGAGCGGCACCGGAGGCGATGCGTATGGCGAAGTGCAAAGCCGCTCCGTTCGACATGTTCAAGGGACCCGTGGTCGCTGCACGCGTTCCTGCCGCATCAAAGCGCAGGGCTGTGCCGGACACGGCCCCGCAGATCGCGTTGACCCCGCCCCCTTGTACCGATGCCCAAAGCGCCGAGGGTGCCGCATTGAGATCATCCGAGGCCACCACACGTTGCACACGCGCTTGCAGTATGGTATTGTCGCCGGCGCAGATCGCGCTGTCCGTGGCCGCCGCCGTTATGGAGTAGATGTCGTTCGGGTCAACGTTCACGAACACGCTGTCCGTCACCTGTCCGCATCCCACCGGACTGGTCACCATCAGCTTGAACCACGTGTCGGCCGTGGGATAGGCGATGGGATCGGGAATGGTCGCGTCGCTCAACTGCGTGGCTGGGGTCCAGGCCAGGTCGAAGACGTTCGGATCAGGTGCCGGAACAGCGTTCAGCTGCACCGCACCGAACTGACAGATATCCCCGGCCGCCAGCCCATCCGCTGTAATGTCGAGCGCGGGTTGGATCGGAACCCCGACCTCCCACTCGTAGTGCATGGGACAGAGACTGATGGGCATTTCGCCGTCAAGGATGTACGTATCGTTCACGGTGGGGGTGAACGTGTAGGACGTCCCGGTGGCGATGGTGGTGTTCGGCGCGCTGGCCAGGGTCCATTGGGCGTTGATGAGCGGCACCGAAGCACTGAGCGTGATCGGATCATCGCTGCAGATCACGGGGGGCTCAGGGGTATCCGGGATGGCCACGTTGCCGACCGCGAACCCGTAGCTCTCACCTGTGCCGGTACCGGTGGCATACGCGATGAAGCCGCCGGAAGCCGCGATGCGATGAGCGCCCGCGGTCACCTGGATCTTGCCGTAGGACCATCCAGCGCAACCCGTGTAGGCTTGGAAGAGCGAGGCGTTAACGGCGGCGCCATCGACGGTCAATTGGGAGATGTTGCCGGTCGGCAGGGCCACGCTGATCGCATGTCCGGTCAGCTGCGGGGAGACCACCGTGCTCCAAAAGGCGCTGGTCGACTTGCGTTCGTCAGGCAATAATTCCAGCATCGAGGGATCGCCCAAGCCGGCGCAGTTGAAGCCCTCCATGTGTTGGGCAACGCTCACGGGCTGCGAAGCGTTGATGCACACCGCACTGGTCACACCGTTCACTTCATGGATCTGCCCGGCGTTCAACGCGATCGGGGCACCTCCGTCGATGATCACCTGCGTTCCGTTCTGTTGGGCGAGCACACGGTAGGTGTAGGTGTTGATGCTCTGGAAGAGCACGGTATGGAACAGGGTGCCCCATTTGTCCGTGGGCACCATCTGTTCATAGATGTGGTCGCAGGCGGGACAGGCCACGGGAACGTTGGCGCACATGCTTCCGCTGAAAACGGCGAACGGCCTGCAGGGACCGCTCTGTTGGGTGGCCACGACAGCCGTTCCGGTAAGGTCAAGAGATGCCAGCGCGCTCTGCACCTGATAGGTTTCTCCGGCGTTCAGGTTGATGGTGAACGGTACTCCGGCAGGATGGCCGCCACTGGTGTTCACGCTCGGTGTGATGGTCACTTGGGTGCCCGGCTGGGTGGCCACGATGAGCAACTCGCTCTTGTAGAAATCGGCGAAGCCCGGCAGGCCCCGATAGGCCTGCGCGCGATAGCTCGTGCCCAGTGACCTTGTCGGCAGCACCTGGGCACCATCCGCGGTGAAGCTCTGGAAGCTGATGGCCGTTATAGCGATGTCATTGTCGCTTTGGACCAGGATGCCTTTGTTCGTCAGGGTCTCGCTGCCGGTGTGCTCCGCGGTGTTCGGGATCGTGATGGTCGACTGCCCGTTCGCCGCTATGGTGAACGTGGTGCTCCACCCCATAAGTGGCATACTGACGGTACCGGAGGCGCCTGAAGGTGCCGCGATGCTCAGGCGCAGGCTCTGCGCGCCATAGGCGTTCTGCATGAACCCCACCCAGAATTCCTTGCCGCTGGAGGCGAGAGGCGACGTTTGGGCGCTGGTGCTCGCCACACATGCTAGAAGCGCGGCAAGTGTGCCGATAAGGCGATGGGGGATGGGATGCTTCACCGGTCAGGTCCGAATGCGGCCCCTTCCTACGCTACCCCCTGTCAAATGTTCCTCGACGACCACAAGCTCCGGAGCGACGAGCTCCACAGAACCGGCGATGTCCGGTCCGACTCAGCGGCCCTCCACCTCCCAGTCGACCACCACCTCCCAACCCGCACGCACGTTCACCTCGCCCTTTTGCCGGACGACACGCTCGGGCTGCCGCCGGTCCAACAGCGAGCCGGTGGACCAACGCCCATCGCTGTCAGCATCAACGATGAGCTTGAGCGAATAGGCCCCCGCAGGCGTTCCTCCGAAGTCCGCTTTGTGCGGCAGGGTTTGGAACCCTTCCGTTCGGAGCACGCCACCTTGGGCATTCACGAGCTGAAGGAAAAAGGGGCCTGCCAGTGCGCTCAAGCTGTCCACTGCCAGGTTCACTTTCAGGTCGCCGGTCTGTGCGGCCGTCGCAGAACCAAGAGAGAGGCGAATGGTGTCGTTCTCTCCGCCATAAATATCCCGTACAGCTCCGGGCAGCAGAAGTAACGTTCGCGCTTCCTCCGTGCTGCCGTTGATGTAGAACGTCCGGTAGGCCGGATCCTCGAACCTGGCAGCGGTCGCGGGGTATTCAACGGAATCCCGGAGGAGACGCACGCGCTCCGCATCGAAACGTTCGATCGGGCGAGAGGCCCTGAATCCTGGCTGTGATGGAACCCACGCCCCTGAAGCCTTCACATCCAGGTTGAACGGCATCTTCCGCAGCGGCCGGTAGGTGAGGGTATCGAGGATGCCGGAGGTATCGCCGAGGGTGAAGCGCTGCCCGTTCAGAAGTGTGGTGTCGCTGGGCCAGAAGAGGATGGTGTCCCGCGTGAGGTTCGGATCGGGGAACCACTCCAGTTCGCCGCCCGAGCGGTCGATGGAGCGGAGAGACATCGTCCAATAAGTCTCCGCTGGGCGCGCCAGGACGATGCGCCAGGCCCGGTCAGGCAGCACGACAGCTTCCTTCACCTGTTGCGTAGCGGCCAGTGGCAGGAACATCCGTAATACGTGCGCTGCGCTGTCCCGCGTATCGATCAACGTGTCGTTGAAAGCCAGGCGCTCGTTCGGGAGGTCCTTCCGGAAGTTGGCGTTCTGGTCCTGCAACGCGTGCAACCGGTAGGGACCCTCGCGCAGGTTGCGCAGGTGGAAATGTCCCTGCTTGTCCGTGCGCGTGAAATAACCGGGACGACCCGAGGTGAATCCTGCCGTGTCGGTATCGGTGTGGAGGATCACCAGCACGTCCGCTTCGGGCTCATCGGTGAACGCGTTGATCACTGTGCCCTCCGCTTCCGAGCTGTCGAGCACATCCCCGGTGGAGATCACATAGGTGAGCCCAACGGCCGGGTTGCCCTCGGTGATGTCCGTAACAGCCTCTCCCAGATTGAACGTGTAGGTGGTGTTCGGTGCGAGCGGTGCGCGCAAGGCGATCACCACCTCCTCCCCGGAGCTCACGTTCACTTCGGGCGACTTGTCCAGCGGTGGTGAAATAAGCAGCCGGTCGCGCACACGCTCCAGCTTGATGCGTTCATTGAACCTCAATACGATGCGGTCCCCGCTGAAGCGCAGGGTCGCGTTCGCCGGCTCAGCGGCCAGCAATAGTGGAGGTAGTGTGTCCTTCTCGCCGCCCTGTAGTTCGCGCACTTGGGCGCAAGCCATGAGGAGCAGGAGGAAAGCAGGCGCGAAAAGGCGCATCATCCGAACAAGGGCTCAAGCAAGGCGCACAACCTGCCGAGGGCATGCGCATCTTCTTCGTTGAAGTCGGCAAGTTCCGTGCTATCAATGTCGAGCACGGCAGCGATGCGCCCGCTGTGATCGCGAACCGGTACCACGATCTCGCTCCTGCTCAGCGCGCTGCACGCGATGTGGCCGGGGAATTCGTCAACGTCCGGCACAACGAGGACCTTCTCCTCGGCCCAAGCCGTTCCGCATACTCCTTTGCCATGGCCTATCCGGCTGCATGCCACCGGTCCTTGGAAGGGACCCAGCACAAGTTCCGCACCCATCACACGATAGAAGCCCACCCAATGCCAGCCGAAAGCCTCGTGCAGCGCGGCGCTCATGTTCGCCATCGCGGCGATCACGTCCCGTTCATCCCTCAGCAACTCGCGCAATTGGGGAGCAAGAGCGCTGTATAGCTCCGCGCGGTCCTTGGTAGCGGGAAGGGAAAGTTGTTCGGACATGCTGGCGGAGGACAGGAACCCTTCCGGGCCGGCGAAAGTACCGAGCGTGCCCGGCTCTGCTGCCGGGCCTTTCAAGCGCACGCGCACGTGAAGATGCTGATCCTCAGCCCGGGCACGACGCCGAGCGCGATGGCACAGGCCTCGATGGTGGCTCCGGTCGTCACCACATCATCCACCAGCAGCACATGCCGGTCACGGAGCGCTTCCGTATGTGCGAGACGGAAGGCCTGGTCCACGTTCGCCCACCGCTCCAGGCGGCCTTTCTTCGTTTGCGTGCGCGTATGCACCACGCGCAGCAGTTCGCGACCGGGATCCATGAGCGGCCAGACCTCACGCATTCCGTCCACCAGCACCTGTGCCTGATTGAAGCCGCGCTGGCGGAGCTTGGAGGCGTGCAGTGGCACCGCCATCACGGTATCCACCGTCGCGAAGCGCCGGCAGCCCATCGCTTCGCGTGCCATGCGCCGGCCCAGTTCGAGGCCCACTTCCCGGTCGCCCTTGTACTTCAACCGGTGGAGCATGTGCTGCACCAGGCCGTCCCGGGTGAACTTCAGCATCGCGCTCGCGGCTTCCGACCGCACGCGACCCTTGAAGAGCTGCTCCACGGCGTTCTGCTCGTCGTCATGAAAACGCGTCAAGGGCAGTTCCTCGGCACAACCCATGCAGATCGCATCCTCCTTCCGCATGAGCGCCGTATCACAACCCGCACAGCGGCGCGGGAGGAAAAGGCCCACCAGATCGTACAACGCGTTGCCTTGTGGGCGCATCGGGTTCAATACTTTGTTGAAAACGGTGGAGCGGTCCGCCTACCCCGCCGATGGCCCAAGGTAACTTCGCCCGGCCACTGCCGTTGACGTGGCCCTCCGCCACATGGACCAGATGACACCCGCCCCGAAGAACCGTTCCAACGCGTTGCTGCTCGCCCTCGTGGTGCTGCTGCTGATCAGCAACGTGGTGCTGCTCTATCTGTGGAACCAGAAGGGTGATCAAGTGACCACCGTTACCGCCGAAAAGGAACAGGCCCTGAGTGAGAAGGAGAACGTGACCAAGCTGCTGGAGGACATGCTCTCCCAGTATGACACGCTGAGCACGGAGAACGAGCAGCTCACCGCCGAGATGGCCGCACAAAAGCAGCAGATCGAGGACCTGATGAAGAAAGTGCAGGCCGGCAACTACAGTCTGGCCAAGGCGAAAAAGGAGGCGGAAACGTTAAGGCGGATCATGCAGGGCTATGTGGCCACGATCGATTCGCTGAACCAGGTCAACCAGGCGCTTACCGCGGAGAACCTCACCACCAAGCAGGAGCTGGGCGAAGTGAAAGGCCAGAAAGCCGCATTGGAAACGACCACGGCCGAGCAGGCGGAACGGCTGGCCAAGGGTTCCGTGCTATCCAGTACCTCGATGATGGCAAGCGCCGTGTTCTTGCGCGGCAATGGCAAACAGGTCGATACCGAGCGCGCGAAAAAGGCCGAAATGGTGAAGTGTTGTCTCACGCTCGGCGAGAACCGCACCGCTCTTCCGGGCGACAAGACGCTCTACATGCGTGTGATCAGCCCCGATGGCTCGGTGCTGCCCGCAACGGAAACGAACAACCGCTTCCAGTACAACGGCGTGGAGGGCGAGTTCAGCGTGAAGCGCGAGATCAACTATCAGAACCAACCGATGGACGCGTGCCTGTTCTGGACCGCCACGGGAGAGATGGCCAGCGGACAGTACATCGTGGAGGTGTACGAGAGCGGAGGCAGTGTCGGCAAGTCGACCTTCACCCTGAAGTAGACCGGCCGCATCAGAAGTAGGCACGCACCTGCGCTCCACCGACGTGGACAACGGACGAGCCTTCGCTGCGACGGCCGTTGTAGGTGAGGTCCACCTGGAGATGGTCGCTCAGCCGCCGCTGGATGATCACGGCCCATGTGCTGTTCGTGCCCGGCTTCAGCCCGCTGAGCATTTCGTTGCCAAGCGAAGAGTTCACCGCGCCTTCGTAGGCGATATCCACGAGGTTCGCGTTCACCTGGATGGATCCCTTGCCCGCGGTGTTCCATCGCATCTCCAGACCGATGTCCTGGATGATGGCTTCTTCACCTCCGAACTCGGCCCTGTTCTTTTTCTCCGTGTACTTGAACTGAGATGAGATCCGCAGGCTCGTGTTCGGCTGCCAGGTCAGCTTGGGCCGGGTCGAGCGCAGGTCGAGCGCGTAGGTCCGACCGGCCAGAAGATCGCTCCGGCTGACGCTGCGGCCGGTCTCGGCCTCGATCTCCAATGTCCACTTCGTGGTCGTGTTCCAGCGCATATGCACGATGTCCGCATCGCGTGAGCGGGACTCGAAGCCGTTCAGCAGAAGGCTCTTGCTTCGGTCACTCTGGCGGCTGTGGTCGACGCTCCACTTGCGGCCGCTGCGATCATAGTAGACCGTGTTGCGCAAGGAGGCGCTGAACGCGGTGAGCGAGGTATCCACAGGGTCGAGTTGGAACGGATCCAATGCGCTCTCCACCCGGTCGTCCCCGGTCTTTCGGTCCGTGCGGTAGCTGGCCATGTCGCTCCATTTCGCCAGGAACCCCTTGAATCCCTTGCGGTCGGCCCAGACCGCACTCGGCCGCAGATCGAGCGCGGCGCTCAATTGGTTGCTGAAGACCCGCACGTACTGGTTGGTCTGTGTGTAAGCCCGGATGTAGTCGGCCTCGTAGCTGAAGTTGGCGATCTCGAATTCGTTCAGCTCCTTCAGGCCGTTGCCGTTGTAATCGATCCAGACATAGGTGCCCTGC
Organism: Flavobacteriales bacterium; assembly: GCA_017998165.1. Lineage (GTDB taxonomy): Bacteria > Bacteroidota > Bacteroidia > Flavobacteriales_F > PHOS-HE28 > PHOS-HE28. Next base: position 13,203 of record JAGODO010000078.1, read on the forward strand.
CCCGCCGGCACCTGGACATAGATGAACTCACGGCGCTGCTCAAGACCGCTGCCCAATTCATAGAAGAAATTGAAGCGCAGCGCTCCCTTCATGGTGGTGAGGTCCTGTTCCAGCCGCCCCAGCCAGGTGTCCTCGGGCCGTTGGGCCGTGACGAGGCTGTCGATGATCCGCAGGCTGCGGTAGGTGAAGGACAACCCGGTCCTCCTGCGGGCATCGCCCTTCAGGTTCACGGCCACGGAACACGCCGTCGCCTCCGTGCTCA
>JAGODO010000079.1 GCA_017998165.1 Flavobacteriales bacterium
GCCTTGAGCAGGGTCGTGCGGCAATAGGGTGGCAAGCTGTCGGTGTCGCCGATGGTGTGCAGCCGCACACCGTTCTCGTGCAGGCTCTCCATCTCGCTCATCAAGGTGTTCACGAGCAGGTCCATCAGGGCATCCACCTCGGCCTGGGGACGGCTCCAATTCTCCGTGCTGAAGGCATAGAGGGTCAGGTACCTCACGCCGATCTCGGTGGCAGCCACAAGCGTTTCGCGAACACTTTTGACACCGTTCGTGTGGCCCACCACACGCAGTTCACCCTGGCGCTGTGCCCACCGCCCGTTCCCGTCCATGATGATGGCCACGTGCTGGGGCACCCGGGCCAGGTCGATGAGCGCTTTGAGCTCGTCGACCGAAGGGACCAATGTCGGTGGGGTTTCCACGGAAGCCGCGAAGTTCTCCATTTCCACGCCTTATTTGTTCTTCATCCTGTCCCAGATCGCGTCACACTCGGTGAAGCGGGACAGCAGCCATGAAATGGATACCCCGGTGTACTGGTACCAGTCCTTCGTAAAGCTGTCCCCACGGGAACGGCCACCGTTGCCAGGCACAGTTTCGCGTAATGGGCTGGGATCGGCCAACGCTGCGGTGAGGGGACCGGTTTCGCTCGTCAGTAAGGTATTGTCCACATAGAGGCCGCTGACATCGTCCAGATAGTCGGTATAGGTGCGTCGCAGGCCCCATTCCAGGCCGAGATCCAATTTATCCGTGAGAGCGAACTTGAAGCCCGCGCCGAACGGAATGCTCATCACGTCCAGCTTGTAGGGGTCGGCACCAACGGAAGTGCCCTGCCCTTCCGTGCCCATGGGTTGCAGGTCGTACCAAGTGTCGTCCAGCAGGTTCTGGGGATTCATGTGGAAATACGCCAGGCCGAAAAAAATGTAAGGCGTCCAGTTGTGACTGTCTTTGGTAATGCCTCTGTATTTCAGGAAGTTGATCTCCAACGTGGCCGCCACTTCAAAGAGGTTGGTCCGGAAGCCCAAATTGCGCAGCACTTGGAGCGAATCGTTCGAATCGCTGTCGTACGCCTCGAGCTTGGTGAACAGCCCCTGCACCCGTATGGCGTAGTGCTGGTCGATGTTGTAGCGGTAAAAGATGCCGCCGGCGAGGTGTGTGTTGGCCGGATAGTGCCGCGTGGGATTGATGTCCCCGATGTAATAGCTCACGCCAGCGGTAAGACCAAGCTCGCTCACCTGCGCATGCAAGCAGTCGGCCGTGATCAACATCAGAAGACAAAGGACCTGGCGGCGCATCCGGTTTGGAACGGAGCAAGGGTTGGATCCTTGCGTGTTCCGGGCGCGAACTTAACCGTTGGCCTTCAGCACCGGAGGGCCACTGCGTACGTCCAGGCCCCAGGCCAGCTTGTCCCGCAGGGTATTGAAGAAGTCGGTTCCCTCCAAGTGGATGAACCGGGCCCTGTGGTCGGCCCGGCGCAGGAGCAGGTCCGTCGGGTGGTCCAGAGTGAAACTGCGCGAGTCCAGGTTCACCAGGTACTTGTCCTCCCGGGCCTCGGCCCTCAGCCGGAGTTGACTGTTGCCCGGCACAACAATGGGGCGCACGTTCAGGTTGTGCGCGGCGATCGGGGTGATCACCATGGCATCGCAGGTGGGGTCCAGCAATGGTCCCCCGCAGCTCAACGAATAAGCCGTGCTGCCCGTCGGCGTGGCAACGATCAGCCCGTCCGACCAATAGGTATTCAAGAAGCGGTCGTCCACGAAAGCCTCCACGGCCAGCATGCTGCTGGAGTCGCGCTTGTGGACGCTCACTTCATTGAGCGCGAACAAGGGCGACCCATCGCCCAGTCCTTCTCCCTGCACGGAGAGCAATCCGCGGTCCTCCACAGTGTAGCGCCCCGCTTTCACATCGCGCAGGGCCGAGAGCGCTCCTTCCTCACGCGTACTGCTCAGGAAACCCAGCCGGCCCAGGTTGATACCGAGCACCGGGATCCCACTGCGGCCCACTTTGGCCACGCTGTCCAGGAAGGTGCCATCCCCGCCGAGGCTGAAGAACACCTCGATACCAGCGTTGGCGGGATTCTCGGCCGTTTCCGTTCCTGCGTCCAACGGCATACCCGCCGCAGCGAGCTGCTCGGCCAGCGCCTTGTCCACAATGGGTACCATGCCTTCGTCGCGCATGGCTTGATGGATGCGGTGGACGGATGGGATGCTCGCGAGGGCGAGGGAACGTCCGTGGGTGCCAATGCGCATGAGCAGCGAACTTCAGACAAAGATGAGGGTGGCGCCGGCTCCCGCCCCCGGTTCGGGCGCCGAAGCGCTCAGAACGGTTGTGCGAAGTGCAGATAGAAGCCGCTGGCCGCCCGGCCGTTCACCGCGAATTCCACCCGCATCACCTGATCGTAGCTGGTGACCACGTTGACCCCGATACCATAGCCCTGCTGTATCCTGTTCGCAAGGGGATTCTTGTACGCGTATCGCGAATCCCAAACGCGACCGAAGTCGGCGAACGCGTTCAGGTAGACCGCCAGGTACAGGGTCTTGAAGTTATCGTTCTTCATCCCCGTGAATATGTACTCGCGCGGTTCTACCAAGGCCCACAACGCATTGGCCTTGAAGAGCGCATAATGCTCCCCGTCGATCACGTCATACTCATATCCACGTACATAATCGTCATAACCCAGGCCCTGCTGCATGTAGTAGGGCAGTTCGGGACCTACGCTCACCTTGCTGCGAAGGCTTCCGCCGATGCTCCACCGTTCGCTCGTCCTCCAGGAGCGTTGTACCGCGCCGTAGAATGTGGTGAGGTCGACCTGGTCATCCCCCAGGAAGGCCAGGCCGTAGTGGTCCGTGCGGAACAGGGTGAATGTGCCGCTCAACGGATACACCCGGTTGTCGCGCTGGTCGTGGACAAAACTGTAGCCGATGCTGAAGTAATTGAGCCTGGCATCGCCTTCGGTGAAATAGGTAGGGACCATGCGTATCACGGAATCCAGTACGTCGGCGTGCGTATAGCCGAGGCGGAAGGAATGGCGCATGTCGAAGGCCGGACGCAGGGTGGCTTCCAGGTCGCCCTTCCATTCGCGTCGCGTTTCCCGTCCGCGCAAGGTGATGAACTCCCTTTTGTTGTCCAGGGTGCCGGTGGTGATCTCATCCTGCTGCGTGCGGCCCGCCCCGAAGGCCAACCCCCATCGCTGTTTCCGGTCGATGAACGGGAACCGGTAGCGAACGGCGAACTCCTTCGCATAGCCGAGCTGCACTTTGGCGTACAGCGTTTCGTTGCGTCCGCGCATGTTGTAGCGGTACAGGAAGGCGCCGTAGTAAACACGGCGGAAATCCCGCGTGAGCCACCAGGTGTTGAAATTCGGGTCGCTGTACTTGAAGATCGGGGTGGGCCAATAGAACCAGCGCTCGCTGACGGTCACCGTGAGGAATACGTCATGCGCGGACAGGTAGGTGGGTACGATATGCACGCTGTTGAACAGCCCCATATTGTACACGTTCTGCCGGCTGCGCTCCAGGAGATAGTGGAGCTGCTCGGAGGTGCGGACCGTATCGCCTTCGCGCAAGGTGAGCTCGCGGAAGATCACCCGCTCCTTGGTGGAGCGGTTGCCCTCGATCACGATGCCGCTGATGTTGTAGGGCCCTGCGTATGTGCTGTCCCGCTGGCACCTTGCGGTCACCGGAACGGACAGGAGGAGGAAAAGGAGCAGGGCACGTGCGGCGCGCATGGCCCGGCGGTCACAGATCGATCATGCGCATCAGCTCGTCGAACCGCCCGCGCAGGTCTTCATGGAAGCGGGAGCCCTGATACGTCGTCTTCACGGTGTACTCGTAGCGCTCGAAGGTCTGCAGGATGCCGCTGACATCCTCGCGGTTGATCTTCAACGTCACCTCGGTGCGCGTACTGTCGGGCAAGGGATGGCAATAGACACTGAGCACTTTCCCATCGTTCCCTTCCACGATCCGCGCGATCTCCTGCAGGCTGTAATCAACAGCGTTCATCTCCAGCACCAGCACGCTGCCGGGTTCACGCAGATTGATCATCTCGCTCAGCCGCCTAAGGGCCATTTGCTGGTTCACGGCGCCCATGTAGCGGCCGTTCATATCCAGCACGGGGACCACGGTCAATCCCCGCTCAACGAAGATCCTCATGACGTCATAGATGTGCTGGAGTTCCCGCACGTACGGCAGCTCCATGCGCTGCATCACGTCACCCACCGCGCCCCGGGCGTTGTTCCCCTCGCCCAGGTCGGAATCCTTCACGAACCCCACGAGATGGTCGTTCTCCACCACCGGCAGGTGCCCCAGTTTCAACTCCTCCATGCGGTCCAGCGCCACACTCACCGGATCGGCGGGCTTCAGCGGAACGATGTCCGGGGAGAGCAGATCGGAGGCGTGCATGGTGGGTGCTGGGCGAACAACGTGCCGAGCCCGCCGGGCACGACATCTATTTTTGGCGGCGACGAAGCTATACGGAACGGGAGAGATGACGCGACTGAGCGTGAACGTGAACAAGCTCGCGACCCTGCGCAATGCCCGTGGTGCGGACAATCCGGACGTGGTGTTGTGGGCACGGGCGATCGAACGGTACGGCGCGCACGGGATCACTGTTCATCCCCGGCCGGATGAACGGCACATCCGACGAGCTGATGTTCTGGCGCTGAAGGCGGTGCTGACCACCGAATTCAACATCGAGGGTTACCCGAGCGAGGACTTCATCGCGCTGGTGTCGGAGGTCAGGCCCGCCCAAGTCACCCTGGTACCGGACCCCCCCGGGGTGCTCACCAGCAATGCGGGCTGGGATGCATGCAGCAACAAAGGCTTCTTGCGAGGTGTCCTCGCGCGCTTCAAGACCGAGGGTATCCGTACCAGCTTGTTCATGGGGACCGATCCAGAGCAGATCGCGTGTGCCGCGGAGACGGGCACGGACCGCGTCGAACTGTACACGGAGCCCTACGCGGCGAACTACCACGTTGACAGGTCGGTGGCCGTTGCCCCCTTCACCCGGGCCGCTGAAAAGGCGCAAGAGCTCGGCCTCGGGTTGAATGCCGGGCATGATCTGGACCTGCACAACCTGGCATTCTTCAAAGCGAACGTTCCCGGATTGCTGGAGGTCAGCATCGGGCATGCGCTGATCTGCGATGCGCTCCGGTACGGCATGCAGAACACGGTCGAGCTGTATCTGCGCGAACTCCGATGAGCGTTGACCTGTTCCATCGCCGCGCGGGCAACGGGAGGTCCATCGTCATCCTGCACGGACTTTTCGGAAGCTGCGACAATTGGGGCAGCATCGGCAAGGCGCTGGCCGAGCGGTACGATGTTACGCTGGTCGATCAGCGGGACCATGGGCGCTCACCCCATACGGATCGCGTCACCTATCCGCTCATGGCGGAGGATGTGCATGCCCTTGTCACCGGTCTTGGTCTTGAGGATATCGTCCTTGTCGGGCACAGCATGGGCGCGAAAACGGCGATGTATTTCGCGCATCGATGGCCAGAACTCGTGGAACACCTGGTTTCAGTGGACATGGGACCGCGTGAGTACCCGTTGAGCAACCAGGCACCGATCATCGAGGCGTTGATGACAAGCGACCTCGCCAACAAGACCACGCGGAAAGAGGTGGAACAACATCTGGCGCGCCATGTGCCGGAACCAGGCGTGCAGCAATTCCTGTTGAAGAGCCTTTACTGGGAAACCCCCGAACGGCTGGGCTGGCGTTTCAATGTTCCTGTGCTCGCGCGGGACATCAGCGACATCCTCGCAGCGGCCCCTGCAGAAACCATCCGGGTGCCGTCCTTGTTCATCCGGGGCGGGCAGAGCGACTACATCACCCGTGCCGATATCCCGGCGGTGAAGGAGCAGTTCCCGAACAGCCGCATCGAAACGGTCGATTTCGCCGGCCACTGGGTACATGCGCAAGCCCCGGATGAAGTGATGGATCTGATCCGCTCCGTGGCATGAGGCATTTCTGCTCACTGGTCGTCTTCGGCCTGGCTTCACTGGCCAATGGCCAATGGGATTCGATCCAATACGCCCCGAAGGACACCAGCCGTATCCAGTATGACGGAGGATTCGACTTCCGTGAGGGCATCTATTTCGGCTTCGAGGATTTCCGCACGAACCGGCCCAGCGTGGCATTGAAGGACCTGCTCAACGACCAGGGCAAGCCCGTCGGCGATCTCCGGCAGAGCAATGGCAAACTGTTCTACACGGACAGTACCGGAGCCGAACAACGCATCAGCCTGGACCGGACATGGGGCTTCTGCAACCGGGACGTGGTGTATGTGCGGATCGGCGACGGCTTCAACCGCATCGGTATGATGGGCGCCATCGCGCACATCGTGTACGACAATACGTACAGCAATTGGGGGGGCTATTACGGCGGCATGTACGGGGTCGGCCCTTCGACAACGACCGTTCAAGAACAACGGTTGCTCGATATGGAAACCGGGAGCTTTCTTCCCGTGAGCGCCGGGGGCATCTACCAAGCCATACAGGGCGATCCGGAGCTCCGCGCCGAGTTCGAGGCGCTTCCGAAGAAGGAGCGGAACCAGGATGTGTCGGTCTTCCGGTTCGTCAGGCGGTACAACGAGCGACATCCGCTGTACTTCCCGGAGTGACCCCTCCGCTCAATGGGACACGGACACCGTTCGCGTGATCCGCTGGGTGCCTGTCCCACAAACCAGCGCATACAGCCCCTCGGGTAACTGAGCGACATCGATCGAGCGGATCATGCCGTTCGTCACCGTGATCGGCATCTTCCTTCCGGACATGTCGAGCATCGTTACCGGCGCCCAGCTCAGTGCTTCCGGTAAGCGGACGTACATCAGGTCTGATGCGGGCTGTGGCCAGGGGACAAGGTTTGAAGGTCCCGCCTGCGCGACCACACCGGTAACGCCGTTGCGCCGGGCGTGCCATTCCTGGTAGAAATGATCCGCCACCGTGGCATCGTGGATGATCACGATGTTCTCGTCGTTGATCGTCTCCGCGTACCACGTCCAGTTGTGGCTGCCGGTGATCACCAATGGACCGTCCGAGCTGCCTTCATCGACGATGCCGTACTTGTGATGCAGTTGCACATCGTCGGTGTTGTGCGTTGCCACATCCACGCCGTTGCTCGCAAGATACCAGCCTTCCGTTCCAGGGTAGATCGCGTCCTCCAGATCCATCTGTACCGTTACTCCGGGACGCTGGTCGGCTTCCAGCAGCGCACTGCCGATGTCCTCGTTCGTGAAGCTGAACATGCAGGAACGGACGTTATGCTCGGCCCCATCGATGGCGTCCACGATGTGCGAAGTGGTGCCGTCGCTGGGAGAGAAATAGCATTCGATGACGACCCCGTCCACGGTGAAGCTGTGTTGGGTGTTGTTCGTCTTGTCCTGGCCGAATCTGCTGTTCGGTACATCGGGCAACGGGCCGTTGCCGCCCCACATCTCCTCGAATTCAGCACGGTAAGCGAGCGCGAGCGCCTGGTCCTGGATGAAGACCATGTTGTTGTAGTCTTCGAAGAGACCGTTCTGCGTCCAGTTCGTGCTCCCGGTCCAGGTCCATGCGCTGTCCGCAAGGTCCGCGTCGATACTCATGAACTTGTTGTGCATGCCGCTTCCTTCGCCATCCGTCCGGTAGAGCACGGGGATGGTCGGGGAGAGGTTGGCCAATGCCGTATTGCTGTTGGTGCCCTCAGCGATGTACCGCACCTGCACGCCGCGGTCCTCGGCCTGGTTCAGCGCGGCGATGATGCTGTAGTCGTCCGCATTGTAGACCGCGACGTCGATGGTCGATCGCGCATGGTCGATATAGGCCTCGATCGTATCATCCATCGCCTCGTGCAGGCTGATGGCGAGCGTACCGCTGCTCACGGCGGGGTCGGTGTCCTGGTTGAAATAGACCCGGATACGCGGAGATTGTGCGAATGAGCTGCCCGGGCAAAGAGCAAGGGCGAGGAGAGTGAGGCGAAGCATCAGGGTGCAAAAGAACGGTGCCCCGGCCCCGGCACCATTTTCGCCCACGGCGGGGACCTACTTTCGTGGCCCTGCTACCCGCCCATGCGACCCAGCCTGCTGTTCATCGTCCCCCTTTTTTTCCTGTCCGAGGTTTCGGCGCAAGCCGATAAGCGTTTGGCCCCGGCCTGTATCGGTTGGTACAATGTGGAGAACCTTTATGACACGGTCGATTCGCCGGACACGGACGATGCGGAGTGGTTGCCTAGTGCTCCCAAGAACTGGACCGGGGATCGCTACCGGATGAAGCTGGAGCACATGGCGCGCGTGATCGGCGAGGTGGCGCAGAACCTGCACCCCGACGGCCTGGCATGCCTCGGCATGTGCGAGATCGAGAACAGCGGCGTGCTGGAGGACCTGGTGAAAACCGCTCCGATCGCCCAGCGCGGGTACCGCATCGTCCACCACGATGGCCCGGACCGTCGTGGTGTCGACGTGGCCTTCCTGTATGACCCCGAACGATTCACGTACGTGCATCATGACGCGTACCCGCTCATCGACCCCCAGGACAGCTCGTTCCGGACACGCGAGCAGTTGGTGGTGACCGGTGTGCTCGATGGCGACACGATGAGCTTCATCATGGCGCACTGGCCCAGCCGGCGGGGGGGGGAGAAACGCAGCCAACCCAAGCGTTTCCTCGCCGCGCAGTTGGGCCGTCATATCGTGGACTCGCTGCTCGCCCTGAACAGCAATGCGCGCATCATCTACATGGGCGACCTGAACGACGATCCGGTGGACCCCAGCGTGCGCAGGATGTTCGGCACCACCGAGGACAAGGCCCAGGTGAGCGCGAGCAAGTTCTTCAACCCCATGCAACCGCTGTATGAGAAGGGCATCGGCTCTCTGGCCTGGAGCGACTCGTGGAACCTCTTCGACCAGATGCTCCTGTCACCCGCCCTCGCCACCGGCAGCCAAGGGGGATACCGGTACTACGGCACGCGCGTATTCAACGAACCCTATCTCGCCCAGCAGGACGGCAATTTCAAGGGTTATCCTTTCCGCATCTACGTCGGCGACAACTTCACCGGTGGCTTCAGTGATCACTTCCCGGTGTTCACGATCCTCGTCAAGGATATCGCCCCCCAACCTTGACAGGTGTGCTCCGGAAGGTCTTCCTGTGGATGTCCGTGGGCATGCCTGCCTGCTGTTTTTCACAGATCGACAGCGTCCGCATCTTCCGTGATATCCCGAAACAGCGGTATTCGAGCTCCCTGGCGGAGACCGTCGCCTGGCGGTTGCAGCATGCCGGTGCCGCATTCATTTCCGTCGGGACCGCCGACCTGGCCGGTCTCAACAGTGAGCTTGCTGAGCGCAGTCCCGCGAAGCATGTTCACGCCGCGCTGCCCGGCCTGACGCACATCGGCTTCCTCTACATCAACAAAGCCGCGCACGTCTTCTGTCTGGCTGATGAGCAGGGCCTGATCGTCGACCTCACCGCACGAAGGCAATATCGGCTCGAGGACTGGACGGACCGGGTGAAGCTGCGCGCTCTGCTCCTGGCCTTGGGGTTGTGACAGGGAGGTCTTCTGGCCGCTACTTCGTATTGAAGGTGTTCATCGCGTGCCCGATCCCCATCAGGCCGAAATCGAGCACGGCGTCGCAACAGAGGCCAACGCGCGCGGGGAGCGCAGCGGCCTCATCCTTGTTCCAGGGGCTCAGCACGTAGTCCGCCTGCCGGCCGCGCGCGAAATCACTGCCGATGCCGAAACGCAAGCGCGGAAAGGCCTCCGTTCCGATGATCTCGATGATGCTCGTAAGCCCATTGTGCCCACCGGCACTCCCGCTCGCCCGCAACCGGACCCTGCCGAAAGGCAGGGCCAGGTCATCGGTGATCACCAGAACGCGCTCGCTGATGATGAACTCCTGGTCCATCCAGTACCGCACGGCCTTGCCGCTCAGGTTCATGAAGGTCTGGGGCTTGATGCAGATGAAGGTCTTCCCCTTGTGCCGGAACTCCGCATGGTCCGCGTAACGGGCAGGGCTGAACTGGGTTTTTTGTCCGGTGACCAGGCTGTCGAGAACGGAAAAGCCGATGTTGTGCCGCGTGTCCGCGTAATCCGGGCCGGGGTTCCCGAGACCGACGATGAGGTACTTCATGAGGGACACAAAACAAACAGGCCCCCGACCATGTCGGAGGCCTGTGATCTGTCGTTTTCAGCCTTGATCGCTCGAAGCTTACTTCTTCGCGGCGGGCTTGGCGGCATCGCCCTTCTTGGCATCGGCCGCAGGAGCGGCGGCAGCGGCGGCGCCAGCGGCGGGGGCGGCTCCAGGGGCAGTGGATGCGGCGGTGGCGACCGTAGCGGCTTCCTCCTCCTTCTTGGCCATCTTCACACTGGCGATCACGTCCGTGGGGCGCTCAACGATGGTGATGCCGGGGAATTTCAGATCGCCCACGTGGATGCTGTCGTTCAGTTCCAGGTTGGTGATGTCCACCTCCAGATGCTCGGGCAGCGAAGTGGGAAGGCCCTTCACGCGCAGCTTGCGCAGAGGCTGGCTCAGGATGCCACCGGCCTTGATGCCGACCGATTGGCCCTTGAGCTTCACGGCCAGGCTCACTTTCGCCTCCTTGTTCTCGCTCATCTCCATGAAATCGCAGTGGATGATGGCGTCGCTCACCGGATGGAACTGTTTGTCGTGCAAGAGGGCCATGCGCTTGTCACCATCGATGTCCAGTTCGATGCGGTAGGTCTCGGGCGTGAAGACGAGTTTGCGCAGAGCGGCTTCGTCCACGCTGAAGTGCGTGGTGGCCGAGCCTCCGTAAAGCACGCACGGTACCCGCTTGACACGGCGCAGGATGGCGGCACCCTTGGTGCCTTGGGAGTCCCGCTTCGTGGCGGTGAGTTCTACCTTTTTCATTCTTCGGTTCGCCTAGGCCGGCGCGGCATTGGGGATTTTGACGGTCTATCGTCTGGGTGACGCCTGGGCTTTGTCAGGCGATGATGAAATGGCTGCTGATGCTCTCGTGCGCCCGCATGCGTTGGATCACGCTGCCGAAAAGCGGGCCCACGGGAAGCTGTTCGATCTTGGTGGTCTGCGCCATTTTCTCGGCGCTGATGGGAATGGTGTCGGTAACGATGAGCGAAGTGAGCGCGCTGCGCTCGATCCGCTTGCAGGCATCGCCGCTGAGCACCGGATGGGTGCAGATGGCACGAACGCTGTTGGCGCCCTGCTCCATCATCATGTCGGCGGCCTTGGTGAGGGTGCCGGCCGTGTCGCACATGTCGTCCACGAGCATCACATCCTTGCCTTTCACGTCACCGATCACCGTCATCTTCTCGATCTGGTTGGCCACTTTCCGCTGCTTGTAGCAGATGGCGATGTCCACCCCGAGATGCTTGGCGTAAGCATTGGCGCGTTTCGTCCCGCCCGTGTCCGGGGCCACCATCAGAAGGTCCGTCAGACCGAGTTTCTTGACGTAGGGAACGAAGATGCTGCTGGCGAAGAGGTGGTCCACGGGAACCTCGAAGAAGCCCTGGATCTGGTCCGCGTGCAGGTCCATCGTCATGATGCGGTCCACACCGGCGGCGGTGAGCATGTTGGCCACCAGTTTGGCGCCGATGCTCACCCGCGGCTTGTCCTTGCGGTCCTGGCGGGCGAAGCCGAAATAGGGCATCACCGCGACGATCCGTTTGGCGCTTGCGCGCTTGGCGGCGTCCACCATCATCAGCAACTCGAACAGGTTGTCGCTTGGGGGGAAGGTGCTCTGGACGATGTACACCACATCGCCCCGGACCGTTTCCTCGAAACTGGGCTGGAACTCCCCGTCGCTGAAGCGGTTGAGGACCACCTCCCCCAGCCGCTCACCACAGGCCGAAGCGATCTGCTCGGCCAGATGCTTCGAGGCTGTGCCGCCGAAGATCTTGATGGTTTCTTGGTGGGCGGTCATGTGTGTCTGGAGCAGGGATCCTGAAAAGGGGTGCGAATGTAACGATCCCGGGCGGTTTTCAACACCTGTTGGTGGGCCCGGACAGTGGCGATCCCGCCTCAGTTCGACCGGGCGGTGGAGCGCTCGGCTTCCGCGCGTTGCGCGAACAGCCATTTCCGGGCCTCGCCCTCGTCAGTGAAGACCTGGTGACGGAATAGCTGTGGGAAGTAGGAGAAATAAAGCTTGGAGACCTGCTCGGCGACATGGTCATTGGCGACCAAGGCCAAGGCCACCAGCCCGTCCTTGCCCCGCTCCGGCGCGAAGTGGTCAGAGGTCGTTACGCGCAGTTCGAAGTCGATGTCCTTGGGGAAAACGCTCAGCATGAGATAGGGCTCGTCGCCGCATAGCACGAAGCGGGCCTTCTTGTTCTCGGCGAATCCATCGGGGTCGAGTTTGGCGCCCGGATGGAACCGCTGTTCCAGCAATCCCGGAGCGGTCAAGCTCATGTTCGCGAGCCGGGTGATGATGGTGCGGGGGTAAACTCCTTGGTCCACAGATACAAAGTTACCCTTCCGTTACCGGCCCAAGGCGGCAAGCCCCTGTTGTGCCCCTACGTTCCGGGGGTCGAGCCGCAGGGTGTGTTCCCAGCTTGCCCGGGCTCTCGCCGTGTCCCCCAAAGTGAAACAGGCTCCGCCGAGGTTGTACCAAGCGTCGGCCTTTGTCGGACCATAGTGTACAGCCTTCTCCAACGCGGCGATGGAAACTGCCAGCTCCCTGTCCGCCCCGGCCTTCAACCCCTTCTGGAAGTAGTACTCGTACAGCGCCGCATCGTAGGTGTTCAGCATATTGTTCCCGGGCTCTATCGCCCGGGCGCGGTCCCACATGGTTTCGGCCGCAGGAATGCTGTCCAGCACCATGTAGGCGACGCCGCGGTTCAGCAAGGTGGGCATGTAGTCCGGCACGATGCTGTCCGCCGTCGCGAAATAGCCCAGTGCCTGGATGGCCAGTTCGCGTTGTCGGTCCTTGGCCGCGCCGCCCTGGGCCTTCCGCACACAAGCGATCCCGGCGTAAGTGTTCGCGCGTGCGCTTCGTGCGGAAACGGCGACATCATGGATGAGGAGGTCGTCGCGGTCACGCCAGTCGGTGTTGCGCGCGATGGTGAGCGCGGAGAATGGAAGCGTGACAAGAAGGATGGCGGCAACGCTTGCCCGCAAGGGTGGCGGCCCGGCCACCCGCCCGAGCAAGCGTTGGGAAAGCAGCACAAGGGCAACAATGAACGGAAGGCTCGCCTGATACATGAAGCGCTCGGCCATCGGAGCACCGATGTTGAAGAGCAAGCCGGAAACGAGCAGCCACGTCCCGATGAAGAACGCCGCGCACCAGCCCATGGCATCGCGTTTCAAAAGTGACCGGATACCGAGACCGAGAGAGCCCAGCAGGATCAGCGCTCCGGCCACAACGCCCGGCTCCCCGAACGACCGATAAGGCACCTGCGCAAAAGAGTAGTCGTAGGTGAGCGGATGTGGCCATACCAGCAGCCGGACGTAGTCGAAGAGCACATGCAGCACGGTGGCGATCTGCTG
>JAGODO010000355.1 GCA_017998165.1 Flavobacteriales bacterium
CGCCGTGCGCGTGATCGGCGAGTTCGACAACATGGAGTCCATCCGCGACATCGTCATCAAGAACGAGAAGCTGCGGGAAGTGCGCCTGCGCGACGTGGCCGACGTGACCTTCGACTTCAAGGAAGCGGACAGCTACGCCCGCGAATACGGCAACCCCGTGGTTATGGTGGACGTGATCAAGCGCGCCGGCGAGAACCTGATCGAGGCCAGCGACAAGATCAACGCGATCCTGGAGGAAGCACGCGGTACCGTGATCCCGAAGAATGTCACCATCACCCTGACCAACGACCAGAGCGACGACACCCGCGTGCAGGTGGACGAACTCTTCAACCACATCATCTTCGGCGTGATCCTCGTGGTGGGCACCCTGCTGTTCTTCCTCGGCCTGCGCAACGCCCTCTTCGTGGGGCTCGCCATCCCGATGTCGATGTTCATCTCCTTCATCATCCTGAACGCGTTCGGGGTGACCCTGAACATCATGGTGCTCTTCTCCCTGATCCTCGCCCTTGGTCGACTGGTCGACGACGGCATCGTGATCGTGGAGAACATCTACCGCCACATGAGCAACGGCGAACCACCCATGTCAGCCACCCGCAAGGCGGTGGGTGAGGTCACTATGCCCATCGTGGCGGCGACGACCGCGACCGTCATGGTCTTCGTGCCGCTGCTCTTCTGGCCCGGCCTCATGGGCCAGTTCATGAAGTGGATGCCCATCACGTTCATGGTGTCGCTCAGCGCCTCGCTGTTCGTGGCCCTGGTGGTGAACCCCGCCCTCAGCACCCAATTCATGAAGGTGGAGCGCGAGAACCCGAATGCGAAAAAGGTCTACCGCCTCGCCGGCATCTTCGCCGTTGTGGGCACGCTCATCGCCGTGCTCGGCAAGGGCGGGGATGTCCCCTTCTTCACGGGCCTGGGCACCTTCCTCGTTTTCGCCGCGATCCTCGGCGTGCTCAACCTCAAGGTGGGAGTGCCCGGCACGCGCTGGTTCCAGGACGTATTCCTGCCCCGGTTGGAAAAACGCTACGAAGGGTTCCTGCGTTTCGCGCTGGCCAAGCACCACCCGCGGACCTTCTTCCTCGGGACCTTCGGCCTGCTCTTCCTCGCCTTCATCCTGCTGGGCGTCTTCCCGCCGAAAGTCGAGTTCTTCCCGATCAACGAACCGAAGTACGTCAACGTGTTCATCGAGGCGCCGATCGGTACGGACATCGAGAAGACCAACGAGATCACCCGCAAGCTGGAGAAACAGGTGGACGACATCGTGAACGTCGATCCCTACATGGAGGACCTGGATGTGAAGCAACCCGACGGAAGCGTGGCGAAAGAGCGCAGGAACTGGCTCATCAACTCCGTGATCTCGCAGGTAGGCAATGGCACAAGCGATCCCGCACAGGGCGTGAGCATGGCCAATACGCCGAACAAGGGACGTATCCAGCTGAGCTTCGTGAAATACGCAGAGCGCCGCGGCATGAAGACGAACGACGTGCTGCTCAAACTGCAGAAGGAGCTCGCCGGCTACCCGGGCGTGATCGTTACCGTGGACAAGGACGCCGCCGGCCCACCGACGGGCAAGCCCATCAACATCGAGATCAGCGGTGACGAGATCGAACCGCTGCTCGCCGAGGCCGATCGCCTGAAGACCTTCATGGAGGAGAAGAACGTGCCCGGCGTGGAGGCCCTGCGCATCGACATCGACCGCGCGAAGCCCGAGATGCCCATCGTGATCGACCGCGCCAAGGCCGGCCGCCTCAACGTGAGCACCTACGCCGTGGCCGATGCCATCCGCACCGCGCTCTTCGGCAAGGAGGTGAGCACCTACCGCGTGGAAGGCGACGATGATGACTACAAGATCCAGGTGCGCCTGCGCGATGATCAGCGCTACGATGTGGGTACCATCATGGACATGAAGATCACCTTCCGTGACATGCTCACCGGGCAGATCCGCCAGGTGCCCATCAGCGCCGTGGCCAAGGATGAACGCAGCACCACGTTCAGCGCCATCAAGCGCCAGGACCTGAAGCGCGTGGTGACCGTGAGCAGCAACGTGATCTCCGGCTACAACAGCAACGAGGTGATCGCCGAGATGAAGGACGCCCTCAACGGTTACGAGAAGGACGAACGCTTCGGCATGTCGTTCACCGGACAACAGGAGGAGCAGGGCAAGGAGATGGCCTTCCTGGGACGCGCCTTCCTCATCGCGCTCTTCATCGTGTTCCTCATCATCGTGTGGCAGTTCAACAGCATCAGCTACCCGATGGTCATCCTCAGCACCGTGCTCTTCAGCACCATCGGCGTGTTCCTCGGGCTGATCGTGTTCCGCATGGACTTCATCATCCTCATGACCATGCTCGGCATCATCTCGCTCATCGGCGTGGTGGTGAACAACGCGATCGTGCTCATGGACTTCGCGCGGCTGCTCTTCGAACGGCAACGCGAGAAGCTCGGCCTGGACGAGAACGCCGAACTGCCCATCGACGCTTCCCGCGAGGCGTTGATCGTCGCCGGCAAAACGCGTCTGCGCCCCGTGCTGCTCACCGCCGTGACCGCCGTGCTCGGTCTGCTGCCGCTGGCCGTGGGCTTCAACCTGAACTTCGGTACGCTCTTCACCGAGCTCGACCCGCACATCCACATCGGCGGAGACAACGTGATCTTCTGGGGACCCCTGAGCTGGGCCGTCATCTACGGCCTCACCTTCGCGACGTTCCTCACCCTGATCATGGTTCCAGTGATGCTGTTGATCATCGCCAAGATCAAGCACCGCAGGTATGCGAACAAGCTGCGTCGTAAAGAGTCGGTCATCGTTGACGATACGCCGAAGAACATGTTGCGGCCTGGGCACTTACCAGGAGAAATAGGGCCGGCGACAGCATAGATCGACCATCGAATACCTTGGAAAGGGCCGCCCTGCAAGGGGCGGCTTTTTCATTTTCGAGGCAGCGGTCGGACCTGTATAGCCAAGCCGCAGAACGGTAGTGATGAATGGTGCCGCAGACGGCAGGACGAACTAGCCTTGTTCAGCATCCACCGCGCCATGAACACATTCCGCTACTCACCCAGTAGAATAGGCCAACCGATCGCAACGCTGGCCTTGCTGACCATGATGGTCCAAACCACGCGAGCACAGTACGTGTATATCCCTGACCCTGCCATGCGGGATTGGCTGAACCTCAACGTTCCGGGTGTGGTTAATGGGGACGGGAACATGGATACGACGTATGCGGGGATTGCGGATTTCACCGATGGGGCCATCATAACCTCCAACTCCAACGGCCCAACCGACATGACGGGGTTGCAATATCTCCACGGCCTAACCCGGTTGAACATGATGTGGTTGGACATTCCGGGCACGGTAGGTGACGCATTCCCTCCGAACCTCTCGATCCTCAGCCTGAATGCGCTCGGACCGGTATTTATTCCAGCCCTGCCGATGAACCTGGAACATCTGGAATTGGTAGCAGGGGTTCCCCTTGACATGCCCGAACTACCGGCGGGTCTTGAGTCGTTGACCGCCTCTGGAGCATGGACAGGTGGCGCTTGGGCCACCCTTCCCTCACAACTCCGTGCGCTTAGCCTTACCTCCATGCCGGTCGTTTCTGCAC
>JAGODO010000080.1 GCA_017998165.1 Flavobacteriales bacterium
AATTGGTACTCATCGATCAAGCCCAGTTCCGTCAAGGCCATGGCGAGTTGCACGCCGCCCACGCCGATCCCCTTGCCCGGCTGCTGCTTGAGCTGTTGAACGAAGGTTCCCAGATCCCCGCGCACGAGTTCGGAATTCCAATCCACCTCCTTCAGCGTGCTGCTCACCACGTACTTCTTCGCCGCGTCGATGGTCTTGGCGAACGGCAGCATCCAATCGGGCATCGGCCACTGCACCGGCAAGCGCCACGCGGCCAACATCATCTCGTAGGTCACCCGGCCGAAGAGCAGGGCATCGCACCCGGCGATGTACTCCATCGCGTTGCGGTGCAGGTCCTCGTCCGCGATCCCCACCGTGTGATCGTAGCACCCGTCCAGGGTGACGTTGAGGGAGAAGCGAAGGGGGCGCATCACGTTCCGGGGTTTCGCAGTTTGTTGACTTGTTCGCGTAACTGATCAGATAGGGGAGGAGCGGTGCTCCCCATGATGTGGCCATTCTCGAACCAGACCTGGATACATTCCAATTCTTCCGGGGTCAACGGACGTCCAAGCAGTCTTGCGGATGTAACGATGGAAGCATGGCGTGCAGCTTCCATTTGTGCCAGCTCCTCAACGGTCGGGTCGCGCGTGTCTTCCGGTTGCAGCTGGAAGGGTTGTATCGTTTCATCTCGCTTCCAAAGGAGGTGGATCTCTTCTCCGATCTCATGGCAAATAGGCACCGCTTCAAGCTGGGTGTGACTAAAACCTATCAGGTGTTTCTCCATCTCGGTGATCGTCTGCGCATAGCCTGGTTCGACGCTTTGAAAGCGAAAATCCACACCAGTATAGTGGTCGACGTATACGGTCATGTAGGCCTCACCACCGGGAGGAGTTCCGTGCGAGGCACATATCTGGGCGATCTCGCCCCAGACAACGACGATGTCCTCTTGACCGTGCATAAAGTGGATCCCAACATCGTCTGCGGCGATGGTCGGACGTGCTGCTCCGGGTTGCATTTCGTTAATGTCCGTTCAACCGCCGTCTTGATGTCGTTCAGGTCTTGCAGGATCGCCTTCTTGATCACGCCTTTGAAGAAGACCATGGGAAGGGCCTTCATTGTTGCGATAAAGCCTTGAGGAATTGTCTGGTGGGTGCTTCGAAGCAGGATGCCGTCCTCACGCTCTCGGATCAGATTGGTGGTCGAAAAGATGAAGCCGCCTTCCTTCGCCTCAGTAGAAATGAACTCGTTCTCTGCACCAGCGACGACCACCTTCTCCACGGTAGCTGGCTTGCCGAAGAGCATGCGGGTCTCGCGCCACTTCAGGCCTCTGATGCCATTGGCGGGTCGTTCCACAATTTCGATCTTCTCAACCCCACTGAGGATCTGCGCGGAATTCTCGATGTCAGCCATTGCGGCCCAGACGGCCTCGAGGGTTCCGTTGATGGTGATTTGCGCTTCGACGATCATATGCTCCTCTCAGGTTGGAGTTATCGTTACGCCGTCCGCCTCGCCAATGAGAATATGGATGCCATCCGGCGATAGGACTTCGATACGCTCTCGTCTTTCGTCGCGCTGAAGAACGTTGATCGACTGTCCGTTGAGGGGCCCGATACCGATCGCCATATCGTTCGTAGGATACACGACTTCGGGATCCCGAGCTACTCGCTCCCATGTGTCGGTTGAGAATACGCCACGTCCCGAGTGCGAAACCGTCAACAAGTACTTTCCGGTCTCGTCGAAGCCCATTGCCACCAAGCCTCCGACGAGAAGATGTTTGGACTGTGCCATTCAGAGGAGCAACTGACGACTACTTCGGCTCCCACAATTCGATCTTGTTCCCTTCTGGATCGTACACCCACGCGAAGCGGCCGTATTCCTGATCATCGCGCTTGGGGTCGATGCGCACACCGTCGGCTTCGAGCTTCTTCAGCAGGCCATCGATGTCCTGCACGCGGAGGTTCAGCATGAAGGGTTGCTTGGCGTCGAAGTAGTCGCTATCGCGCTTGAACGGCGAGAACACGGTGGGCCCGGCATCCTGCTGCCAGGTCCAGCCGTGGTCCGGATCGTTGATGCCGAAGTGTTGGTAGTACCACTTGGCCAGCGCCTTGTGGTCGTTCGCGCGGAAGAAGAATCCGCCGATGCCGGTGACGTGTCGGGACATGGGATCTATCGTTCGTGCCAAGATAGGCGGGCAAGGCGCCTGTCCACGTTACTAGAGCCCCACGGGGACATAGTGCGCCGAGGATCCAAGGACCTTGCCATCGGTATCGAACTCGAAATGTTCCGCGCCATAGCTGCCATCATGCCGCTGATAGTGGATAACGGCACTTGCCACACCGGCGAACACCGTGACGAGCCGGAAATGAAGATCCGGTCTCCGTGCCAGGGCCTTGGACCAATACGCTCCAACAGCCGCATGGCCCTTCAACCTGCCAGAGGGCTCTCCGGCGACGGTGATGACAAAAGGTGAGGAGAACTCAAAGCCCTCTGCGTAATGCGACATGATGAGATCGAGGTTGTGGCTGTTCCACGCCGAGATCCACTCATTGGCGAACACCTCGACAAATTCACGCGTGATCATGCTGCTCCAACTGATGAATAGGCGGTCTCAATATTACCCCTAGGCGGTTGATCATCGCCATTCACACGCCGTCCAACCGACGGTCCCATCATTCACTAGCGGCGCCGTTCGTTCCCGCAATTTGGTGGGATGAGTGCCACCCCTATCACGACCGCAACGCTCTTCATCCTCCTCAGCATTCCTGCTTTCTCACAAGATCCGATCGATCTGCAGGCTGCCGTCAAGAAGGGCACCATCGAGGTCTACAACCGGGAGATGAGCCTTATCGAAGAGCCCGCGCACGCCGGTATCCGTTTGAGCAAGGCCTATGGCGAAGGCATCGCGTGGCTGAAGGGCGTGGAGTTCTCCAACGGCACCATCGAGTTCGATGTGCGCGGCGAGGATGTGAAGCAGCACAGCTTCGTCGGCATCGCCTTCCACGGCGCGAACGATTCCACCTTCGATGCCATCTACCTGCGTCCCTTCCGTTTCAGGGAAAGCGCCGACAGTTCGCGGAGTCGCTCCTTGCAGTACATCTCGCTTCCAAAGCACACTTGGCGAGCCCTGCGCACACGATCGCCCGGCACGTATGAGCACTCCATCGACCCCTCACCCGACCCGAACGCGTGGGTGCATATGCGCGTGGTCGTGGAAGGCGAGACCGTTTCCACCTGGATCAACGGAGCGGAGAAGCCGAGCCTCGTGGTGAAGAAGGTGACCAAGCCGCACAAGGGCCGCGTCGGCTTCTATGTCGCCGATACCTCCGGTGGCGACTTCGCCAACATCAGGATCAGCGCAGCGGAATAGAAGCGCGGAGCGGGCTGTAGTTTCGGCTCCATGCAAGCCTACCTCTCCTTCATCACCCTCGGCGTCACCGATCTCGACAAGTCCAGGAGCTTCTACAACGATGTGCTCGACTGGAAGCCTATGCACGATGCGAACGGCATCGTCATGTACAAGCTCAACGGCCTGGTGTTGTCGCTCTTCCCGCAGCACGAGCTGATGGAGGATGCACAGGTGAAGAGTGACGCGAAGGGCTCGCGTTTCACCTTGGCGCAATGCATGCGTTCCACGGAAGAGGTGGATGCCTTTTTCGTGCATCTCAAGAAGCACGGCGTCACCATCGCCAAGCCACCGGAGAAGGTCTTCTGGGGCGGCTACAGCGGCTACTTCGCCGATCCCGATGGGCACCTGTGGGAGATAGCGCACAACCCGTTCCTGGAGATGGACAAGGACGGGAACGTGCTGGGCATGAAGATGGGGTGAGCGATCTTCGGCATCATGACCCTCGAAGAACTCTTCGCTGACAAGTCGCTCAAGTCCAAGGATCGCTCGGCACAACTGCAGCGCTTGCTCGATGACGATGAGGTGGAGCAACCCGCGCTCATCATCTTCGCCGGGAACGCGAAAGCCCCTGTGAAGGCCACGTGCCTCGAAGGACTGGAATATGTGACGAAGACCAGGCCGGTGTTCCTCACCGCAGCCGCACTGGATCTGTGCCTCCGCTCATTGGCTGACAAGGAGCCGCGTGTGAAGTGGGAGGCCGCGCGGGTGATCGGCAATACCATCCATCGCTTTCCCGAACGCGCGGAGGAAGCGATGGAAGCCCTGCTCCCACAAGCCGGTCACGAGGGCACCGTAGTGCGCTGGAGCGTGCCCTTCGCCCTGGGACAGATCATCGGTATGGGCACACCGTTGAACCGGACGTTGGTGCCCAAGGCGGAGGCGATCGCGAAAAGCGAGGAGAAGAACAGCATCCGCAAGATCTACGAGGCGGCCATCAAGAAGTCCGCGCGGGGCTGATGCCCGGATGGCCGGACGCGAGGTCGGGCTACTCCATGAAGCCCACGAGAATGCCCACGCATCCGACGTTGAGCATCTCATTGCCGCCCTTGGCCTTCTCGGGCACATCGATGTGCACCTTGAGCTGCTGGGTGGTGGCCACCTTGAAATCGAAGTTGGGCTTCGGGTCGTTGGCCATGCTTTCGAAGAGGGTCTGGCCCGTACCGTCCATGAGCTTCCAGTTCACTTCGCCCAGGATCGGGTGCGCGCAGATCATGAGGCGGTACTCCTGGCCGCTGAAGAAGGTGAGGTCCACTTCCGCCTCCTCCCCGGGAGCGAGCTGCGCGGCGTTGAACGTCTCGTTGAACTTGTAAGGCAGCATGCTCGCGGCGCACTTGTTCTTCACGAACGCCCGGCACTGGGCGGAGGCGAGCGCGGGCAGGGCAGCCACGGCGGCGAGCACGATGAGTTTGCGGAGGTGCTTCATCGGTCAGCTCAGTTGATATAGCCGTTGCGGATGGTGGTGGTCTTCTCGGTGAGCGCCTTCAACTGCTCATCATTGACGGCGACCGGAGGGCTGCCCCCACCGATGACGGCGACCCCGTTCTCCTGGGTCACCTTGCTCGCCGTCGCTGCCGGCGTCGCCGAGTACAACGCGGCCAACGCATCCAGATCGCCCTTCACGCCGCCGACCGCCGGATCGTCCGTGCTGTACGTGGACAACAGCTCGATGAGCTCGCCCAACGGGATGCGCTGGTCGGCGATGCGCTGGCGCAGTTCGGGCGTGTCATGCTGCTTGCACACTTGCGTCGCGATGTACAGACCTTCCACCCAACCACCGGCGATCATGAGCGCGCTCACGTTGTCCCGTCCGTTCTCCTTCAGGTAGGCGTCCACCTCCCAATAGGTCTCGCTGATGATGTTGAGCAGGGAATCGCGGTCATTCCGGTTGGTCTCCATGCGGTCCACCGTTTCCTGCCCGAACGCATTGGCCACGTCGAGCCGCTTGGCCAGGTTCTGCGCGCAGGCCGTGTAGAGCATGCTCTCCTGGGTGTTGTTGAAGACGCTGGCGTAGCTGAGGTCGGCGCCATAGATCCCCAGATTGAGGGCCTGCTTGCTGGCGCTCGTGTAGTTGTCCACGTGCTTCACGTCGTTCAGGATGTCCTTGTCGTACTCCGCCCCGGCCTTCTTCAGCACCGCGGCGGTCTCCATCGGGCTGGGGATGTTGTGGAAGATGTTCTTGGTCTTCCGTACGCGCTCGGCCTGTGTGCTGTCGGCACCGCCATCCGGTTTCAGCGTGTCCTGGGGGGGCGTATCGCCTCCGCACGCCGCCAAGGTGATCGTTGCAACAAGGCCGTAGGTCCAACCGCGTATCCGCATGAGCTGTGGGTAAAGGACGTGGAGAGTCAGGGGTAAAGATCCGTGTGCTGGATGGCCGATCAGTGCGCCTCCAGCCAGTTTTTCCCCATGCCCATGTCAACAACAAGCGGCGCTTCCAGCCGCATCGCACCCTCCATGCGGTCTTTCACCAACGCCTTCAGTTCATCCACCTCCTCGTTGTGCATGTCGAAGACGAGTTCGTCATGCACCTGCAACAGCAACTTGCTTCGCATGCGCTGCTTCTTTATGTCGCGGTGGATGTCCACCATGGCCACCTTGATGATGTCGGCCGCCGTGCCCTGCATGGGCGCGTTGATGGCGATGCGCTCGGCCTGCGCGCGCACAGTGTTGTTGGCGCTGGTGATGTCCGGCAGGTAGCGGCGCCGGCCCATCAGCGTCTTGATATACCCGTTCGTGCGGCAGAACCCGATCATCTCGTCCATGTAGTTGCGCACGCCGGGGAACTGCGCGAAGTAGTCGTCGATGATCTGCTTGGCCTCCGCGCGCGGGATGCCGAGGTTCTGCGAAAGCCCGAAGGCGCCCTGCCCATAAGCGATGCCGAAGTTCACCGCCTTGGCCCGGCTGCGCTGATCCCGCGTTACGGCCGCGATGTCCACGTTGAACACCTTGGCCGCCGTTGCCGCGTGGATGTCCAGCCCGTGGCGGAAAGCCTCCTGCATGTTGTGATCGCCGCTCATGTGCGCGATGATGCGCAGTTCGATCTGGGAATAGTCCGCGCTGAGCAGCTGGTGGTCCTCATCGCGTGGCACGAAGGCCTTGCGGATCTCGCGGCCCTTTTCCGTGCGGATGGGGATGTTCTGCAGGTTGGGGTCGTTGCTGGCCAGACGACCCGTGGCGGCGACGGTCTGCAGATAGCTCGTGTGTACGCGGTGCGTCTTCGGGTCGGCGGCTTCGGGCAGCGTGTCCACGTATGTGCCCTTCAGCTTCCGCAGGCTGCGATAGTCGAGGATGAGCGGGATGGCGGGATGCGCGTTGCTGAGTTCCTGCAGGATGTCCTCGCTCGTCTGGTACTGGCCGGTCTTCGCGGTCTTTTTGACCTTATCCCCTCCGATCTTCAGCGTTTCGAAGAGCACGTCGCCCAGCTGCTTCGGGCTGTCGATGTTGAAGGGCACGCCGCAGGCCTTGTGGATCTCCTCCTGCAGACGGATCAGGTCCGTGCCGAGCTCTTCGCTGAACTGCCTGAGCGCGGGGATGTCGATGCGGATGCCCTCGGTCTCCATGTCCGCGAGCACATGCACCAACGGCATCTCCACGTCGCGGAAAAGCGTGTCCACTTCATCGTCCTTCAGCAAGGGCTCGAACGTCTGCGCGAGCTGCCAGGTGATGTCGGCGTCCTCCGCGCTGTATTCCTTCACCGCCTCGATGTCGGCGTCGCGCATGCTCTTCTGCGTCTTGCCGCGCTCCTTTGGGCCGATCAGCGTTTCGATGCTCACCGGACGGTAACCCAGGTAGGTCTCGCTCAGGAAGTCCATGCCGTGCTTCTGCAGGTCGGGCTTCAGCAGGAAGTGTGCGACCATCGTGTCGAACAGCGCGCCCCTTACCTCGACCCCGTAGTTCGCCAGCACCCGGATGTCGTACTTGGCGTTCTGCGCCACCTTGCCGATGGCCTCGTTCTCCAGCACCGGCCTGAAGATGTCCACGATCCGCTGCGCCTCCGCACGGTCAGCGGGCACGGGCACGTAGTAGCCCTCGTTCGCTTTGAAGCTGAAAGCCAGGCCGACGAGTTCGGCCGTGCGTTCATCCGTTCCCGTGGTCTCGGTGTCGAAACAGAAGCGCGGCTGCTTCTTCAGCTGGGCCGCGAGCATGTACATCTTCTCGTTCGTGTCCTCAAGCAGGTAGCGGTGCTTCACCGTGTCGATGGTGGCGAACTCCTTCAGCTCGACGTTGCCATCGGCATCCACGCTCGTGCCGAAGAGGTCGACCTGTCCCGCCGCTGCACGCGGTGCCGACTTCTTCGCGGTCTTCGCCTCAGGAGCGCTCGACCCATTCGTATCACCTCCAAGCACCCGGTTCGTGAGCGTCTTGAATTCGAGCTCGCTGAAGACCTCCAGCACCTTGTCCTTGTCCGGCGGATCGAGGTGCAGTGCATCATGGTCCAGTTCCACGGGTGCATCGATGATGATCGTCGCGAGCTTCTTGCTCTTCCGCCCCTGCTCTGCGAAAGCGATCACATTCTCCTGTTGTTTGCCTTTCAACTTGTCCGCATTCCCGATCACGCCTTCCAGAGAACCGAACTGCTGCACCAGTTTCATGGCGGTCTTCTCCCCGATGCCCGGTATCCCGGGGATGTTGTCCACCGCATCACCCATGAGACCGAGGATGTCCTTCACCTGGTCGGTGGTCTGCAAGCCCCAGCGTTCGCAGATCTCCTTCGGGCCCAACTTCTCGGGCGGATCGCCGCCGCGCCCGGGCTTGTACATGATGATGCGATCGGTGACGAGCTGCCCGAAATCCTTGTCGGGCGTTACCATATACGTGGTGTAGCCCTCGGTCTCCGCCTTTTTCGCCAGCGTGCCGATCACGTCGTCCGCCTCGTAGCCGTCACTCTCCAGCACCGGGATGTTCATCGCCTCGATGATGCGGCGGATGTACGGCACGTTGCTGCGGATGTCGTCCGGCATCTCCTCCCGGTTCGCCTTGTACTCCACGTGCTCGATGTGGCGCTCGGTGGGTGCCGCCGTATCGAAGACAACGGCGAGGTGTGTGGGTTTCTCGCGCTTGATGAGGTCCAGCAAGGTGGTGGTGAACCCGAAGGCCGCACTGGTGTTGAAGCCCTTGCTGTTCACCCGAGGCGCGCGGATGAAGCTGAAATACGCGCGGTAGATGAGGGCGTAGGCATCGAGGAGGAAGAGGCGTTTGTCCTCGCCGTTCGATGCGGGGGCGGTGGTGCTCTCTGTTGCGGGGAGGCCGGTGACGTCGGACATGCGTGTACCGCCGGACGCTGGTGCCCGGAGGATGACGCGAAGATGGCGACATCACCGGTGCGTCACGCTACTTTTCCAGACCATGTTCCGCATCATCATCGGCGTCGCCCTGCTCCTCATCGGCTTCTTCGTGATGTGCGCGGCGCTGGCGGGAACCCACGGCAACCCGCCGACCGACATGATGCGCTTGGACACCTGGCTCTTCTGGTCCATTTGCATCGTGCCCATGGCCGTTGCGCTCTGGATGCTGCTCGGAAAGTCGATCCGGAGATCGCTCCGCTGATGGCCCGGACGGTCAGCGCATACCCGGTCCGGTAGTTTTGGTGCGCCCATGTCGATGTCGCCTCGCAGCCGTTGGTTCTCGTTCGGCGTCAGCACGGCTTTCGCCGTGATCGCCATTTGGTCGCTCAGCGAACAGGGCTTCGACTGGTCGCTGGTGGGCGGTGCCTTCCTCTTCGGGACCTGTGCGCTCCTCGCCTTGTTCCAACCGCAACTCGAAGCATTCAAGCAACGCCGCATGGCCGAAGCTCTGTGCCGCATCACCGACCAGGGCTTCGCGTTCGAACGCGGCTACGAATTCCCCTTCGGTGCGATGAAGGGCCGCAAGCTGCTCCCGTTCAGGGAGGTGCAGGAGATCCGCCTGAACACCTTCCCCCCCACGGCCTTGGTGAACCGAAATGAGGTCATCTTCCTCACCGGCCTGAAAAAGGATGACGTACTCGCGGTCGCTGAACGGCATGGTGTGAGAACCAGCGAGCCGATCGACATCTGGGAGCTGATCGGCGAGGAGTTCCTGGACACCGAGTTCGACGAGGAAGAGAAGCGCCGAACGTTGCAACGGCTCTCTGACGCGGGCGTTCCAAAAGAAGAAGTGCTCGCCATCCGCAAGAAGCTCCAGCGGCGCATGCTCTGGTGGACCTATGCCAGCATGGAGTGGATCTACTGCGGACACTATGACGTGCTCGGCAACCGATGGCCAGTGAGCAGAAAGACCTATTGGTGGACGATGGAACTCGCGCTGCGCAAGCCGCACGCGTGACGTGCGCTCACCCGCGCGCCACCATCATCCGCTCCACGTACTTCCCGAGCACGTCGAACTCCACGTTCACGCGGTCGCCGGCCTTCAGTGTTCGGAACGTCGTACGCTCGAAGGTGTATGGGATGATCGCCACACTGAATGACACGGCGGTGAGTTCCGCGATGGTGAGGCTCACGCCGTTCAAGCAGATGGAACCTTTGGCCACGAGCAGCTGCTTCTCTTCCGGCAACGCGAACGTGTACCACCAACTTCCATCGCGGTCCTCAACACCGAGACAGGTCGTCGCCGTGTCCACATGACCTTGCACCATGTGCCCGTCCAAGCGGTCGCCGATGCGGAGGCTGCGCTCCAGGTTCACGCCGTCGCCCGCTTTCAATGCGCTGAGGTTGCTGCGCTTCAAGGTCTCTTCCACGGCGGTCACGCGGTACCGATCACCCATCAGTTCCACGACGGTGAGGCAGACGCCGTTGTGGCTCACGCTCTGATCGATGCGCAGCTCGACGGTCATCTCCGCGCGCACGATGAGCTCACGATTGCTTCCTGACACGCGCACGTCAGTGACCTCACCGACCTCTTCGACGATACCGGTGAACATCAGTTGAGCTGTGCCTGCTTGCCGCGCAGGATATGCACGTACCCCTTCAACTGCTTTACCTCGTCGCCGCTCAGTCGTTTCATCACGACGTTGCAGGTGTAGTAATAAACGCCGTCCGGCACCTGCTCGTTCGTCTCCTTCAGGGTGCCCGGCCATTGGATGTCCGGATCCTTGCTGGTGAAGACGAGCATGCCCCAGCGATTGAAGATGTGCAGGTCGATCTCCTTCACCCCGCGGTAAGGGAACGGCACGAAGAAGTCGTTCCGGTCGTCGTTGTTCGGTGTGAAGACGTTGGGCAGTTCGTACACCGGGCAATTGTCGCCGCACACCGTGTCGCTCAACGCGCTCTCATTGCCCACGCTGTCGATGGCCGTCACCGCGTAGCAACCCGCCACGCTCAGGCCGTCGGTATGCAGGAATGTCGTCAGCTCGGCCCCGACGATCGTCGCGACCACTTCCAGCGTGCCGCCCAGTGAATCCGTGAACCAGATGTTGTACCTGTGGGTATCGTCCGCGCAGCTCTCGTTCGGGTTGTTCCAGGTGAGCGTGTTCAGCGGTGTCTCGCAATCATTGTCCAACGCGAGTGCGGGCGCGCAGGGTGGCGTAAGGTCGACCGGCCGGTCGCAAGCGATCTGGCTGAAGTTGATGAGCGGCGCGACGATCCCCGGATCGCTGTAGGCACCCGTGGTCCTCACGTAATAGCAGTATTCCTGGCCGTTCACCAGGGCCGTATCCACGTACGTATCCGTCCCGCTGGTGCCGATGAAGGTGAACACCCCGGGGCTCGTCTCCCTGAACACATCGTACACCGTGTTGATCCACGGCGTGCTGTGGACCATGTGCAGGGTGATCTGTTCATCGTTCGGCTCCGGGTCCAGGAAGACCGAGGAGGCCGTGTTGCCGCTGCCGATGAGTTCGCCGTCGCCCGTGCCACGGAGGAGTTCCACTCGGTAGGTATGTGCTCCATCCACCGTGTTGATGTTCAGATGCTGGAACGCCGTGTCCGGATGTTGGAGGAAGGGCGATGTGCCCGTCGTGTGGATCAGCGTGTTCGCCGAAGTGAACCCGGCGCCCTCATAGAGCTTGAAGAAATAGGGGCCGGGATACTGCGCCGTGTCGAGGTCCCACGCGTTGCTCCACACCACGCTGTCACCCCCCGTGGTCACGTCCGTGCTCATCACGGTCACGTTGGTCATGATGGGCACATCGCGTTCCAACAGGTTGCAGAACTCGTCGCTGGCGTAGCTCTCCGCACCGTCCGGGAAGAAGGCGGTGACCATGTAGCAGTAAGTGATCCCGAACGCCAGGTCGTGATCGTCGTAGGTCGTGTTGCCCAGGCCCATGGTGGTGTCGATGAGCACATAGCCGGTGTAGCCGGGCACACCGGTCTCACAATGGTCCGGGTCGAAGCCGAACAGTTCCTGCCGCCGATAGATGCGATAGCCCATGGCATTGGTACACGCGTCCGGGTCCCACTGCAGGCGCATGATGCTGCCGTCAGGGGTGGCCGTCGGGTTCAACGGCTCGGGCGCGACCACCTTGATGTAGGAATTCGCATAGTTGTACAACGGGGTGCTGTAGTCGTCCTGCACGCTGAACACCACCTGGTAGGGCTGCTGCCGCACATGCGAACACGCCGTGTTCCAGGAGAACGTACCGCTCACCGGGCTTGTTCCGGGGTTCGTGGTGAACACCGCAGGATTCTGGGACACCACGAACGGCCCGCCAAAAGCACTCATCTCAATGGTCTGCCCGAAGTCCGGATCAGTGGCCTGCACCGAAAAGGTCAAGTTCGTGCCTGCCAGCACACAGGTATCGATCATGGTTCCCAATGCGGGTGGCTCGTTGTTGCACGGGGATTCCACAATGATCAGCATGTCGCGCTCCACCCAACCGATCATGAGGCCGCTCCGCCACTCGCGCACGATGAACGCGATGTTGTAGAAGCCGGCGACCTGCGGCGAATCCCAGGTGATCGTCCCGGTCACCGGGTCGATGGAATACTGGTTGTTCGGGCCCGGATCGACCTGGTCCGGGAAGACATAGCCCGCGATCGGATCCCCCCAGCCGTCGCCATCGGGTTCCGGCACGACATCAGGCCCAAGGCAGATCACCGGCTCATAGGACAGGCTGTCTCCGTCCGCATCGTACGCTGCGGGGTTGTGGATCCAAGGCTGATAGATGCAGGCCTGCTGGATGGGGATGTTCAGGAAGACCGGAAGGCAGTCGGCGAGGTCCGGGGTGACGATGATCTGCGACTGCACGCACATCGGGATGTCCACGGAGTTCCCGTCGTTGATGTTCAGCACGCCCGCGATGCGGTTGGGGTCGATGTACTGCAGCGTGTACACCGCCGGGCCAGAGTAGGTGTGACGGGATACGTACAGGTTCTGGTAGACCTGCTCGGTGCCGACCGTGATCAGCGTCTGCGACAGTCGGGGGATCGTATCGATGAAGTTGTCACCCCAGTCCAGAATGAAGTCCGGCCGGTCCGCCAGCGAATTCGGATTGGTGTGCGTGATGATGGTGACCTCGTACTGCAGGCCGCCCACATGGCAGACCAGGATCTCGCCTGCCTCGTTGTGGGTGGCACTCGCGGGGCTTGTCCCGAACAGGATGGAGCAGGCGATCAGGACGCGTAGGAGGAGCCGCATTTCGATGGGACGAAGTTCGCTATTTCCGGGCCGAAGCCGGCGACTTGCGGCCATGACCAGTCTTCAACGCTACACGTCCGACAGCCCACCGGCCTTCCGGCCCGCTATCCGTGGAGGGCTATCTTGGCCCGCCACCCGATCCGCTCCATGATCACCCTCACCAAGGCGAAGACCATCGCCACCGCCAAGGACACCTTGGTGCTGCTGAAGGATCCCGCCCGCCTGCGCGACCTCCAGCTTGAACGCAACGACCGCCAGTACCTCGTTGAGCAGCTCGGCGGTGACGCCACCACCGCCACCTGCGACATCAGCGGGCGCCTCGTGATCGTCCACCGCGTGCGTGATGGCAAACGCGGGGCGGTACTCGAAAAGGCGCGGTGCGCCGGCAACGAGATGGTCGCCAAACTGATCGCCGCGAAACGGGAAGAAGCCCAGTTGATCAGCCTGCAGAACGACGCGGACCTGACGT
>JAGODO010000356.1 GCA_017998165.1 Flavobacteriales bacterium
TACCCAACGGGCAGACGGAGGTGAGCTCCGGTTTCGGTGAGCGCCTGCACCCGATCCTGAAGATCGTGAAGATGCACGAGGGACTGGACTTCACTTCGCCCGTCGGGACCGAGGTGCATGCTTCCGGCGACGGTCGTGTCACCTATGCGGATTATGGTACCAATGGTTTCGGCATGCACGTGGTGATCGATCATGGGTTCGGGTACGAGACCGTTTACGCCCACCTCAGCCGCCTCAAGGTGCGCAACGGTCAGCGCGTGAAACGGGGTGACCTGATCGGGCTTTCAGGGAACACCGGCCTGAGTGCTGGTCCTCACCTGCACTACGAAGTGCATAAAGGTGGTACCGCCGTGGACCCCGCCAACTACCTTTTCAACAGTCTCACACCGGATGAGTATGCGCGTATGATCGAACAGTCGCGCAATGCCACACAGTCGTTCGACTGAATTACATTCGTCGCCCTCTCCTGACACGAACGAGAACGAGGACCACGATACCATGCCGCTCAAGGAGAAGACCATCGAACGCATCTACTGGACGATCGGCGAGGTCGCCGAACAGCTCGGAGTGAACACCTCGCTGCTGCGATACTGGGAAAAGGAGTTCGGTGTACTGCGACCGAAGCGCACCGGAAAAGGTGACCGTCTCTATTCCAAGGATGACATCGCGAAGATCCGCGAGATCCAGGTGTTGTTGAAGGAGCGGGGCTTCACCATCCAGGGAGCCAAGGACCAGTTGCGTTCGGCGAAGAGGACGGAGGACCCGGCGCCGCCCCAAGGACCTCCGGATGCGGCCGTGCGCGAGGTGATCGTGCGCCTTCAGCGCGTACGTGATGAGCTCGTCATGATGCGCGACCGCATCGAGCATTCGGAGATGGCCGCCTCGCTCAGCGCCTAGGCCGTTCCGCCGTCAAAGGCGCGCGTCCTGCACCAGGTAGTTCTTCACGTAGTCCGCGACACCGGCCTCCAACGTCGTGAACGCCGCGTGGTAGCCCGCCGCGCGCAGCTTTTGCATCCGCGCTTCCGTGAAATACTGGTACTTGTCACGGATATCCGCCGGTGTGTCGATGAAGGTGATGTCCTCCGGTCTCCCCATTGCTGCGAACGTGGCGCGAGCGAGGTCGAGGAAGGATCGCGCCGTGCCGCTGCCGAGGTTGTAGATGCCGCTGTTCCTGCGGTGCTCCATCAGCCAGATGCACACGGCGCAGACGTCCTTCACGTACACGAAGTCGCGCAATTGCTCGCCGTCCTTGTATTCCGGCCGGTGGCTGCGGAAGAGCTTCATGCCACCGGAGGCCGTGATCTGGTTGAAGGCGTGGAGGATCACGCTGGCCATGCGGCCCTTGTGGTACTCGTTCGGACCGTAGACGTTGAAGAACTTCAGGCCTGCCCAGAAGTACGGCTGTGCCTTCTGCTCCAGCGCCCAGCGGTCGAACTCCTGCTTGCTGTCGCCGTAGGGGTTCAATGGTTCGAGCGCGGCGATGGAGGCATGATCATCGTTGTAGCCGTGCTCACCACCACCATAGGTCGCGGCGGATGAAGCGTACACGAGCGGGATACCGTAGCGCACGCAGCGCTCCCACACCTGCTGGCTATAGCGCACGTTCATCTCGTCGAAGATGGCCTTGTCGAACAGGGTGGTATCCGTCTTCGCGCCGAGGTGGAAGATGAACTGCACCTGGTTCTCGTTCGCGTCCAGCCAGGCGAGGAAGTCCTTCCGATGGATACGCGCGGTGAGCTTCTTGTCCTCCCAGTTGGGCGACTTGTCCGGGCGCGAGAAGTCATCCACCGCAACAATGTCCGCATAGCCCGCGCGCACCAGCTCACCGACCAGGCAACTTCCGATGAACCCGGCCGCGCCGGTGACGATGATCATGCGCCAAAGATGGTTGTCGGTTGTCGGTTGTTCGTTGTCTGGCTGCCAATGGCATTCGTCAAGATCGATGTTTCCACCAAGACGGACAACCGACAACGGACAACCGACCCCCTAAATTCGCCGCCCCCATGGCCCTTGTACACATCACCCGCCGCGAGCGGTTCAGCGCCGCCCACAAGCTCTCCCGGCCCGATTGGAGCGTGGAGCAGAACATGGCCACCTTCGGCAAGTGCGCCAACCCCAACTGGCACGGGCACAACTACCAACTGTGGGTCACCGTGAAGGGCGAGCCAAGCCAGGAGACCGGCTTCGTCGTTGATCTTTCGGCCCTTGGTGCGCTCATGAACGAACGCGTCATCCGCTTCGTGGACCACAGGAACATCGACTTGGATGTGCCGTTCATGAAGGGACGCCTGAGCAGCACGGAAAACCTGGCCATCGCGATCTGGGAGCAGCTCGCTGAACCGGTCGCGGCCTTGGGTTGTTCCCTGCATTGCGTGAAGCTGCAGGAGACGGAGAACAACCACGTCGAGTATTTCGGCTGAAGCGCTGGATATGGCCAAGAAGAAGCCCCAACTGCCCGGAACGGCAAGGAAACAACAGGCGATCAAGGCTCTGCACAACCTGGGCCCCGAGGATGAGGTGGACGGCTACAGGCGCGTGGACGTTTATGATGACCGGACGATCGCTCGGATCGGCGCGCACTATGGTGATATCCTGAAGAGCATCGGCGAGGACCCCGAGCGTGAAGGCCTGCAGAAGACCCCGGAACGGGTAGCCAAGGCACTGCAGTACCTCACGCACGGCTACGACCTCGAACCGGCCGAGATCCTCAAGAGCGCGCTCTTCCACGAGAACTACAGCCAGATGGTGGTGGTGAAGGACATCGAGGTGTATTCGCTCTGCGAGCACCACATGCTGCCCTTCTTCGGCAAGGCGCACGTGGCCTACATCCCGGATGGCCGCATCACCGGGCTGAGCAAGATCCCCCGTGTAGTGGACGCTTTCGCCCGCCGCCTGCAGGTGCAAGAGCGCCTCACGAACCAGATCCGTGATTGCATCCATGAGACCCTTCGTCCTTTGGGTGTCGCGGTCGTCATAGAAGCGGACCACCTGTGCATGCGTATGCGCGGCGTCCAGAAGCAGAACAGCGTGACCACCACGTCGGCCTTCACCGGCATCTTCCTCAGCGACCACCGCTCGCGCGAGGAGTTCATCAAGCTGATCAGTGCGAAGCTGCACTGAGGGTTGTCGGTTGACGGTTGTCGGTTGTCCGGCGGTGTGGTAGGGATCATCAGCTCCAAGACGAGGACGATCCGGCACATCCACGGAGTTTCCCGGCAGCGTCCGATATTCGTCTCGTGCCCCATCGGCAGCCAGACAACCGACAACCGATACCTGACAACCGACCCCCATGACAGCGTACGTATTCCCCGGCCAAGGCAGCCAGTTCCCCGGCATGGGCAAGGAGCTCTATGAGAGCGATGCCAATGCCCGTGTGTTCTTCGAGCATGCGAACAACATCCTGGGCTTCGCTATCACCGAGGTGATGTTCCGCGGGTCAGCGGATGATCTGAAGCAGACCAACGTCACGCAGCCCGCCATCTTCCTGCACAGCGTGATCAAGGCCAAGGTGATGGGCGATGCGTTCCAACCCGCCATGGTCGCCGGGCACTCGCTCGGCGAGTTCAGTGCGCTGGTCGCTGCGGGTGCGA
>JAGODO010000357.1 GCA_017998165.1 Flavobacteriales bacterium
GGCGGCACCGGCGATCAGCACCACGCTGGTGAGCCAGCCCCCGAGCATGCTGTACCGGCCGTACCCGTAGCTGTAGTGCGCATCGCGCCCCTTCATCGCCACGCGCTGGAGGTACCAGGCCGTGCCGAGAACGAGGCAGTCCCCGGTGTCGTGGAAGGCATCCGTCAGTACCGCGATGCTGCCGGTCCACCAGCCGCCGGCGACCTCCACGAGCGTGAAGGCGAGGTTGACGAAGAAGGCCAGGCGCAAGGCATGGATGCTCGTAACGCCCACATGCTCGTGGGTGTGATCACCGTGCGTGTGCGGATGAGCGTGTGATGGGTCGTGTGCCAACGACGCCGAAATTAGCCCGTGCTGGAGAGGCGCGACGCGACCATGGAGAGCAAGAATTCGATGAGGAACCTCGGGCTGAAGTTCCGGTACCTCTGGATGCCCTTCCTGTGGCTGACGGTGCTCAGCGCCTTCGCCGCGACCCTGGTGCATGGTGCGGTCGTTCATCTAGGCTGGCCTCCGCTGGATGAACAATGGACGCTGTTCTATCTGCCCATGGCCTTGCCCGGCATCCCGCTCTACCTGTGGCTCTATCCCAAGTTGAAGCGGGGAGTGGTCGCCGCTCCCGGAAAGGACGCGGGGTTCGGGCTGCTTGTCTTCGCCTGGCTGAGTACGATGACCTTCGTGCTCGTCACCCAGAACTGGTTCGCACGCGCCAGTGAACACTTGGATCATGCGTCGACCGTGGATGACCTGCACGCTGTTCCTGACCTTTCGTGCGTGGAACTGGCTGAATATGAGGTGGCGCTGCATCAAGGACAGTGGAACCAGCACGTTCATGTCACCGGCAAGCGCGCGCAAACGCTCAAGTACGACCTCTTCTTCGTCGTCCCCATCGGAAAGGATGAAGCGGATACCGTCGGAATACCCGCCGCGTGGTTGGTGCGCACGTTCCATGAAAGCCTGCCTTCGTCATCCAGCGAGGCAGAGAAGGAAAAAGCATGGTCGGCGCTGGTGGCCTCAGCAAGGGCACAACTGGATTCCGGGATCTTGAGCCATACATCCTACCTGCGCAACGAGAAGCGTTCAGAATACCGCAGCTATTTCCTCGAAGCGATCACTTCCAGTCACAGGTCCGACCCGGACGGCCCTGTGCTCCTTTTGAGCGCGCACCATGAACCGTTCGACAGGTCTTCCGGAAAAATGGTGCTCTATGCCGTACTTGCCTTTCTTGGTGGCGGACTGCTGTGGTTCATCGTGCTGCTGTTCCTGCGCATTGACCGGGAGTCCATTGATCATCGCGTGTCAGTGGTCGGCGAAGCGGGATCGGCCTGGAGCCGCTTCGTTGACGTGGCCGTGCCCCGCAGGGGTCTTTTCATCACGCGTATCCTGGTCTGGGTGAACGTGCTCGTTTTTCTGGCGTTGGTCGTCGCGGGTGCGGGCTTCATGTCCCTGCGCACCTCACTTCTGGTGGAATGGGGTGCGAACAATGGTCCACTGGTACTGCAAGGCGGATATGAACGGCTGCTCGTTTCCACCTTCCTGCATGGGAGTATCATTCATCTGGTGATGAACATGGGCGGTCTGGTACTCGCTGGTTTCATCCTCGAGCCGGTGCTCGGCCGCTTGACATCGCTGTTGGTCTATCTCATCTGCGGCGTTGCGGCCAGCATCGCCAGCATCTGGTGGGAACCGGACCACATATCCGTGGGCGCTTCCGGTGCCATTTTCGGACTGTACGGCATCGTTCTGGCACTCGGCTTCTTCAGCCGGCGCAAGCTGCCGGACATGACGGGCTATGGGCTGATCATCGCCATTTTCGCTCTGTGGGGCCTGGTGGGCGGTCTGTTCAGCCCGGTCACTGACAATGCCGCGCACGTCGGGGGACTCGTGAGCGGTTTCACGCTCGGCATCATCCTGAGCATAGTGGGGCGCTTCAAGGCGGAGGCGCTGGATGAGGGATAGGACTAACCCACCACCACCCGACCGGTCCGCTTCGCCAGCGCCTTCTTCACCTCGTTCAGCTGGACGATCTCCTGCAGGGCGATCAGCGCGTTCATCTCGTCGGCGTCTTTCAGGGTTTCCTGCTTCTCGCGGATCATGCGGTCGACGCGGCGCTCCTTCAGGATGTCCACGCCTTCCTCGATGGCGTCCAATAATTGCTCGTGCTCACGCGTCACATGGATCTTGTGACGTGCTTTCCAGTTCGGGCTGAGCGCGTGCTTCTCGGTGAGCAGATCGATGCTCAGGCCGCGCCAGCCTTCATCCTCATGGTTCGCGTAGCGCGCCCCCTCGACGGGTTCGCCCAGGTTGCTCTTGTGCCGATAGTCCAGGTAGATGTTCTGGAACAACGGCTCATCGAAACCAAGGTCATCCACGGCGAGCAGCGTGAACATGAACTCGGCCACCGTCATTTCCTCGTCGCCCGTGCTGCCGTCCTCGTTCTGGATCGGGACGAGTATCTTTTCATGCCCGTAGTTGAGAAGCATGCGCAGGAGATCACGCTCCTGCGGTTTGGTGCCGACCTCCTCGATCTCCGGTTGCGGCGGCGCGATCTCCGGCGCGACCACCTCCTCGAACACGGGCGCATCGCCACCCACGCGCTTGCGGTAGTTCCGTCGCAGGCTCTTGTTCAGTTCGCTCACCAGCGCCTGCTCGCTGATGTCCAGCATGCGGGCGCACTGCTGCACGTAGAGCGAACGGAGCACATGATCGCTGATGAGGGCCAGGCTCTCCACGAGCTCATGGATGGCCGCCGCCTTGCGCACCGGGTCGCCCTCGGTCTCGCGCATGAGCATGTCGGCCTTGAATACCAGGAAGTCCTTCGCGTTCGCCGCGATGAACGCTTCGGTCTCACTGCTGCTCCGTGTGCGGGCGAAGCTGTCCGGATCGTCCCCGTCCGGGAAAAGCACGACTTTCACGCTGAGCCCCTCGGCCAGGATGAGGTCGATGCCGCGCAGGGAGGCCTTGATCCCCGCCGGATCGCCATCGTACAGGATCGTTATCGCCGTGCTGTAGCGCTTGATGAGCCGCACCTGGTCCTGCGTCAGCGACGTCCCGCTGCTGGCCA
Organism: Flavobacteriales bacterium; assembly: GCA_017998165.1. GTDB lineage: Bacteria > Bacteroidota > Bacteroidia > Flavobacteriales_F > PHOS-HE28 > PHOS-HE28. Next base: position 3,062 of record JAGODO010000357.1, read on the forward strand.
CCACATTGGTGATGCCCGCCTGGTGCAGGCTGATCACGTCGGTGTAGCCCTCTACAAGGCAGCAGTTGTTCTTCTCGGCGATCGCCTTGCGCGCGAAAGCGATGCCATAGAGCGAGCGGCTCTTGTTGTAGAGCACGCTCTCGGGGCTGTTGAAATACTTCGGCAGCTTCTTGTCGCTCTTCAGCGTGCGCGCCCCGAATGCGATCGGCTGGCCCGTGAGCCCATGGATCGGAAAGGTGACGCGGCCCTGGAAGAAGTCCCACGGATCACCATTGTCGCGCAGCTTGATCCAGCCGGCCTTTTCGAGAATATCCTTCGTGAAGCCGTGCGCGATGGCCGCCTGTGCGAAAGCACTTCCGCTCTCGGGCACGTAGCCGAGCTGGAACTGCTTGATGGTCTCATCGCGGAAGCCGCGCTCGCGGAAGTAGGACAGTCCGATGCGTTTGCCCTCCTCCGTATTCCAGAGCTGGCCGATGCTCCACTCCATGGCCCATTGCTGCACCACGGCGAGGCTCTCCCGCTCGCTCT